>JBEBVG010000178.1:0-5617 GCA_040392845.1 Sphingobacterium sp.
ACCTTGCTGAAGCCATATATATGATAGCCTTTGCAGGACTTCAAAACATCTGCCCTGATATCTGTTCCGTCCCGATCTGGATCTTGCTGCAAGGCACGTACACGCTCTCTATCAGCTACAGGGAAGAGTATCCGAGCACCGTCTTTTTTCTTTTTGTTGTAGCTCAAGTTTAAGAGAATACCTCTGTGAATTGCCTCTAACAGTAATGCCGGATCTTTAATCACGACAGCAGCGTAGAGGTGATCAGCATCACGCGATAAAGCGCACTGCCAGAGTTCGCTGTCCGCCAGATAGAAATTACCTTCCCATTCTGTGAGGTCACCGTCTACAAGAACATTCGGCAGGGATAAAAAAGCATAATCAGGTTGCTTTTTCTTTTTTTGTGAAAAAGACAGTAACGGCAATAACAGGCCTATGATCCAGAAATAATATTTGCATTTCATCTTTACTCCTTCATCCTAAATGGTTATTTTTACACAAAAGTTCTGCCGTTTTTGCGTTGACCACTTTAATATATGACACAAAAGAAAGAAATAGTAGTGTAAATAAATGTTAACGCAAGATCATCACAGAGAAGTTACATTTTATTCATCAGCGATGTTATTATCTTATTTTCAAGAAAAACTGGTAGAGGCAGGTTGTGACGAGGCGGGCAGAGGATGTCTGGCAGGACCTGTGTTTGCAGCTGCCGTCATATTTCCAAAAGATTACTACAATGCTACGCTGAACGACTCGAAAAAGCTCTCAGAAAAGCAACGTATGGCACTTCGCCCGGTTATTGAGCAAGAAGCCCTGGCTTATGCTGTTGCCAGCATCTCGCCTGCGGAGATTGACAAAATCAATATTCACAATGCTTCTTATAAAGCGATGCACCTAGCACTTAATGCCCTGAAAGTTGACCCTGAATTTATCCTGGTAGATGGCAACCGTTTTATTCCTTACTCAAAAATTCCTCATCAATGCGTCATCAAAGGTGATGGTAAATACCTTTCGATCGCTGCTGCATCTATTTTGGCGAAGACATACCGTGATGATTATATGCATAACCTTGCCCAGGAATATCCCGTATATGAATGGCACTCCAATAAAGGCTATCCTACTGTAATACACCGCAACGCAGTGCTTGCCCACGGCTTCAGCCCTCACCACCGACGCACTTTCCGCGTGACCGACCCACAGCTGAAATTAGCTTTGTAGGTATAAGCGTTATAAAGTGATTGGGTTATAAGGTTACAAGGACAGAGCGCCTTACTAACTATGTAACCACGTAACCGTGTAACTCTGTGACCATGTAACTGCATAACCATAAATTCCGTAGCTTTGCACAGCATTTAATTCGTTTCTTAATGAAAGAATACAATCTAATCCAGCTGGATAACGGTATACGTGTGTTGTTACATTATCAAAATTCGCCTATCACGCATTGCTGCCTGATTGTCAACGCGGGATCGAGGCAAGAAAGCGATGGAAAATTTGGTGTGGCCCATTTTATCGAGCATCTTCTATTCAAACGTACTGAAAAAAGATCGACCAACCAGATCATCAACCGTTTGGAACAAGTTGGAGGAGATCTGAATGCCTATACGACAAAGGAATATACCTGTATACATGCTTCATTCTTAAATCCCTATTTAGAACGGGCGTTGGATTTGTTTGAAGATGTCCTTTTCCATTCGACTTTTCCACCTCATGAACTCGAAAAAGAGAAGAGCGTCATCCTGGATGAGATCGCTTCTTATGCAGATAGTCCGGAAGAATCGATTATGGACGATTTTGAAGATATGATGTTCCAAGAATCGGGATTGGGTCATAACATTTTAGGTTTAGAGGAAGATCTGAAAAGTCTTTCTCGTACTGATGTTTTGAATTTTATACAACAAACCTACGATACGGAACAAATAGTGATTGCTATCTCGGGCAACTATTCCCTGTTGCAGGTAGAAAAGTTGGGCCGAAAGATTTTTGAAGGCATCCCTCAGAATAAGGTCTCTCCCCATCGGGAGATAGTCCCCCTACGCTCTAGTGAACACCGGATCATAAAAAAACCAATCAACCAGGCACATTATATGATAGGGTCGCAACTTTTTGGTTATTTTGATGAACGCAAGATGAGCATGCTTTTGCTCAATAACCTGTTAGGTGGAATGGGAATGAGCTCCATTTTAAATTTGGGTATACGGGAGAAATATGGAATAGCGTACACGATCGAATCAAACTTTACCATGTACAGCGACGTAGGGAACTTTAGTATTTATTTGGGCACCGATGAAGAAAAGCTGCCCAGGGCTGTTAAACTTGTCCAAAAGGAACTGCAAAAGTTGAGCAACCAACCACTGAGCGGCTTACAGCTACAACGGGCAAAACAAAAGTTTAAAGGTCAGATTGCTCTTGCGGAGGAGAATAGAATGAGTATGATTATCGCCGAAGCAAAAAATATTTTAGATTATAACCGTGTGATAACACTGGCGGAGGTATTTACCAAAATAGATGACGTCCAGGCGGGGGATATTCAAGAGCTGGCTACGGAATTTTTTGATCCCCGACGGCTTCTCTCGTTATCTTTCGTGCCCGAAGATTAGCTTTTTTATCTAAGTTTGTGCGAAATAATTAAAAAAGAATAAACAGAAACAACTATAACGTTATGAAAACAGCGTATATTTTTCCGGGCCAAGGTGCCCAGTTCGTAGGGATGGGTGAAGACCTTTACAACCTGAATGATGACACCAGATCCTTATTCGAAAAAGCCAATGACATATTGGGTTTTCGTATTACGGATATCATGTTTCAAGGTACGGGAGAAGATTTAAAACAAACAAAAGTAACCCAGCCTGCCATATTTCTACATTCTGTCATCCTCGCTAAAGCAATGGGAGATAGTTTTCAGCCTGCTATGGTTGCGGGGCATTCACTAGGGGAGTTCTCCGCATTGGTGGCTGCCGGAGCGTTATCCTTTGAGGACGGACTTAAACTGGTCGCACAGCGGGCCAATGCGATGCAAAAAGCATGTGAGTTGGAACCTTCTACGATGGCGGCTATTTTAGGATTAGACGACGAGGTCGTGGAACGGATATGTGCACAAGTCGAAGAAATCGTTGTCCCAGCCAACTACAACTGCCCGGGACAGCTAGTGATCTCGGGATCTATCGAAGGTATTGACAAAGCATGTACTTTACTTACTGAGGCTGGTGCCAGAAGGGCCATGAAATTAAATGTTGGTGGAGCTTTCCACTCTCCGCTAATGGAACCTGCAAAAGTCGAATTACAAGCAGCAATAGAAGCTACGGAAATAAAGACTCCTGCATGTCCTATCTATCAAAATGTAGATGCCAAAGCTTACACTGACCCTTCTCAGATCAAAGCTAATCTTATCGCACAATTGACCGGAGCTGTTCGCTGGACACAAACCGTACAGCATATGCTGGCCGATGGTGCAGAAAGCTTCGTTGAAGTCGGCCCGGGCAATGTGTTGCAAGGATTGATCAAGAAAGTCGACCGGCAAGCTCAAACGTCAGCAGCAGAGATTTAATAAAAATAGAGAGGTGGTGCCTCTCTATTTTTATTTATTTAAGCTGTTTTAACAGCCACTGCTCTATTTTCTCATACTGTTGAGGGAACGTCCAGTGTCCCGTTTCCTGCACGAGATAACATTCTTTTGGAGCTTTAATTTGATTGTAGGCAGCATAGTAAGACGTAGGTGGGCAAGTTTCGTCATTATAGCCCCATGTGTAAAATCCCGGGACCTGGATGGAGCGTGCGAAATTGACCACATCATAATATGCCGACACATTAATTTTTTCGTCTTTTTTCAAAAACGGTGCATTATATTCATTAAACATGTGCGGCCAACCACCTGCACGACCGTGAAGGTAACCTGTCAAATCACAAAGTGCAGGATAGAGTGACACCAAATGTTTTACACGGTTATCTAATGCGGCGGTTATAATGGCTAAAGCGCCGCCCTGGCTACCGCCCCAAACTGCTAAATTTTCTCCATCAAACTGAGGCAACGAAAACAGGTAATCTACAGCACGTACACAACCCAGGTATACCCTTTTATAATAATACTTATCTCTATCGTCCAGATTGGCAAAGTTATAGCCCTTCAATGCACCAAACCGAAGGCTCTCGTACAGCTCGGCCTCATAAGTCACCGGAACACCGTGAATACCTATCTGCAAGGTGATTATCCCCTTTTCAGCAAGATTTATAATACCGGCATAAGGACGTACACCGGCACCCGGCACCTGAAGTACAGCTGGATATTTACCTGCTTTTTTAGGAGTAGCTAAGATACCATAAAGACGGGCTCCTGTTTCGAAATGTTGGATATTGACCTCGTATACATCGGCTTTCTCGGTACAACGATCTGCTAATAAGGTAATCTTAGCATCCATTGGAACTTTTGACGCAGCGGCTTTCGCATCGTTCCAGAATTCCCAAAAATCTGCCGGTAGCTTCTGCGTGGGCTGAACACTTTCGGGAGCAAAACCGGCAGTAGCAATACCGCGGTATTCCTTCCCGTCGACAGTCACACGTGCCTCACAACGCAGAAAACCAGGCTCCTGAAGAGTGGCTGCTTTACCGACAGGAGTATACGGAGATTTTACGACAACCGATCCTGTCTGCGATGCTTTCATCTTCTCCAGACCGATTGTGTACCGTACTTCAACATTGTGAACCGGCACCTGATGTTGTAATACGGTGACAGAGAAGGAAGCTTTTTCACCCAATTGATAAGTCCAATCGGGCTTGTCGGGCGTTACAACGACTTGAATGAGTTCTGTTGAGCGGGTTTGGGCCAATACGATGTTACAAAAGAACAGGCCATACACTACGCTCAGAATAAAGGATAATCTTTTCATAAATGGGATATAACTATAAATTTACTATGAGATCTTGAAAGTACTGCATACTTTCAGATGGGCTCTAAAGTAAACAATTTATAGTTTAATTCCTTAGCAGGCACGAAGAAATGTCAAAAATTCCTTCTGAAGTTCACTTCCTTTGTCTTCGTTGTACCAACGTTGTAAAGCTTCTTTAATCTCCTCAAACGTCTTTTGTTCTTCGTTCATCTTTTGGTATAGAATCTGTGCACGTTGGGGACGTGGCCCCCAGGTAAATATATCTTCACCAGCTTTATTTCGGACAACTAGCTTAGGAATGGATTTGCCTCCGTTGGTGAGATAATTATTGATAAGATGGGGCTCCGAATCCCTCAGTTGTAATTCTAAACGTATATTGGAGTTGAGTGCGGCTATCTTCAGGAGCTGAGGCACCGAATGTGCAGCATCACCACACCATGGTTCCGTAATCAATATCCATTGCTGAGGTTCGGTAATCGCAGCGATATGACTTTTTATTTCATCATTAACTTCAAATCGCTTCAGCCCGCGATTCATTCTCGACCAGTTTAGTTTGGTGTAATTCAAATACTCCGGATTTGAATAAAGAGGATACTTTTCCGGCTCTGCTAAAACAGCTTCAAAATAAGCGACATATTCTTCAAAGTTCATTGCATCTATTTTTATTATGCAAAAATAGGCATTCTTTACAGGAAGAATGGTCATCAAAATGTTGCAATTCGTTAACGTTTATTAATACTTCTTCTTCTACCTTT
>JBEBVG010000179.1:0-5617 GCA_040392845.1 Sphingobacterium sp.
ATATATTTATTGTTTTACGTGCAAATAACAAGCGTAGTCAAATAGATAAAAAATGATTTCATCTATATTTTTCTTTCTTCATCTGAAATTGTAAGCCGATTACAACAAATTGCTGATAGTGCTGTTTCTTCTTATCCGTCGATTTCACCTAATGACATATTAGATTTACAGCTATCTCTTCCAAGCAACCTTAATCTTGTTGAAAAAGTAGGTGAACAAATCGAACCTATTTTTGAAAAAATAGCAAAAACACAAAAAGAGAATAGACAACTTTCCGCTTTACGTGACTTTTTGTTGCCGATGCTGATGAACGGGCAGGTAACGGTTCAGAATATTTAGTTATTTTGTTTTATTGATAACAATTCCACACTTCAGCAAGTCGTCCGGAGGACGATATATGAATAACCGCAGGATTCATCCTGTGGTGCTTGAACGAAGTGAGAGCCGCTCGTAGAGCGGCACAAAACGTAAGTAAATATGAGTTACACACAGTTAATCTATCACATCGTGGTGCGCACCAAGTACAGCAAACCAGTGATACCAAACAAACATTCGGAAGAACTGTACCGCTACATAGCAGGTTATATAAAAAATCCTTTTTATACCGTATTAACGGAATGCCCGACCACATACATATCTTAATTGCAATGCATCCGACCTTGGCTTTGTCGGATTTTATCAAAGAGCTAAAAACCTCCACCAACAAATGGCTTAAAAACAGGGGTAATTTTCCGAACTTTGAAGCGTGGGGTGAGAAATATGCGGCTTTCACTATTCGCTATCAGGAAAAAGATACTGTAATAGAATATATTAAAAACCAACGAGAACACCACAAAACAGAAATCTTTAAGGACGAATATCGCAGATTGATAATTGAGAATGGTATTGAGATAGACGAGAAGTATTTCCTGAATGACTAATCACTCATAGTGCCGCTCTCCGAGCGGAGCTGAGATACTGTCATTTACCACAGGCTACCGCCTGCGGTAATTCAGATAACGCCCTACGGGCTTAGTTCGTTAAATTATCATTTATTGCAAAATTTATCTGCCTTTTTTCTGCTGTGGGAATTTCATTTTATAAGGGACGCGAACCTGACCTTTAGCTATCGAGTCAAGTTTGCTTTTCAACATTGTTTTTTTCAACGGGCTGAGTTTATCCACGAACAGTTTACCTTCGATATGGTCATATTCGTGTTGGACGATACGTGCCGCAAGGCCGGACAATTCAACCTCATGCTCTTCAAAGTTTTCATCCAGATAATTGATCAATACATTAGCCGGACGCATCACATCTTCCGTAATATCGGGAATAGAAAGGCACCCTTCACTAAATGCCCACTTGTCTCCCGTTTCTTCAAGGATAATGGGATTGATAAAGACCTTTTTAAAGTCTTTGAGGGAAGGATCACCAAGTTCATCCTCATCATCTTCGGCAAAAGGAGAAGCGTCAACAACAAAAAGCCGGATAGGTAAGCCCACCTGAGGAGCCGCTAAACCTACTCCACGAGCCCCGTACATTGTCTCAAACATATTATCAATAAGCTCCTTCAAATCAGGATAATCTTCTTCTATCTCTTCGGTCTTTTTCCTCAATACAGGATCGCCATACGCTACTATAGGTAATTTCATTTTTTGCTGTTCTCTGTGCAAAGTTACCAATTATTTGCGAGCGGTATGCCAAAAATAATGCCCCCTGTATTAGAAATCTTCACTTTGTTCCAGATCTTCGTGATTATCCCCTCCAAGGCTGTAGTAATTGTTTTCTTCGTCCTCAGAACCAATTTCTTCCTGATCATCATCCAATTCAGAACCCGGGATATCCAGCCCTTCATCCAATGAACGTTCCTCTTCCTGTAATGAAGTCTCTTGCCCCACTCTTTCGTCCAATACACGCTCCTCTTGCTCATAAATATCTTCATCTTTTGAATAATGAGGATAGCCTGGAAATTTGTCATCCTTATCTCTATTGTCGTTTTGTTGTTTTGGATCTTGCATAGCTGTATAGTCTTTTCTAAACAACAATCTAACTTAAAAATAGTTGTTTACTAATTATATTCCAATTTGATTATTAAGCCATGACCTGACCATCCATTCACGAATAGGATATAGTCTTGGGATAAGGATAAGAAATGAACGGAAGCAGATCGTGCTAATCCTTTATGACATGTCTTTCAACATGGCTGCTAAACTGTCTTTCCAAAAAGGCACCTCTATTCCAAACGTATGCTTTATCTTCGTTTTGTCCAATAGGGCGTATTTGGGTCTTCGGGCAGGTGTAGGGTACTGCTCGGTCGGGACAGGGTCAATCGTACATGACAGGCCTTTGATATCCCGAATCGCTACGGCAAAGTCATACCAAGAGATTTTCCCTTCATTGGAGTAATGGTATATCCCTGGTTTCCATGTATCTGCACGTATGATGTGGATAATGGTCTGTGCCAAATCCTTTGCGTACGTCGGTGAACCTATCTGATCATCAACGACTACTATCTCGTCACGCTCCTGCATAAGCCGCAGCATTGTTTTTACAAAATTTTTACCGTATGTCGAATAAACCCAGGATGTGCGGATGATAACAGCTTCAGAGCACCTTTTTAAAATGGCTTGTTCGCCTCTGAGCTTTGTAAATCCATACATATTGATAGGAGAGACGGGGGCGTCTTCCCTCAACGGAGTAGCCGTATTTCCGTCAAATACATAATCCGTCGAAATAGCAATCAGTTTACAGTCATATAAACGGCAGTATTGTGCAATCTCGTCGGAAGCCAAGTGGTTGATCCTATTGGCCAGTTCAGGTTCGCTTTCCGCCAGGTCCACAGCTGTGTATGCTCCGGCATGAATAATAATATCCGGCTGATATATGCCTAATATATCCTGAACAATCGCCGTCTGGTCCAGAGGAAGTTCTTTCCTGCCCAAAAAAAAATATTCCTGCTTAGTATCCTGTTGCAGGATATCCCGCAGTTCGCACCCCAATTGACCATTTGCACCTGTGATTACTATTTTCATGGATCTGTCTTAGGAACACGTTTTTACAAATTCTTTCCAAAGTGGAAGATACTGATCCTTTTCGGATATAGTTAATTCATTGTCAGGCAATAGCCAATCAATACCCAGATATGGATCGTCATAACGCACTCCACATTCCGCATCTTTGTAATAGAAATTATCGCATTTATAGAAGAATTCAGCAGTATCACTCAATACGATAAAGCCATGCAGAAACCCTTTGGGAATAAATAGCTGTAGATTATTCTCAGCAGAGAGGTTTACAGCTTCATACTGCCCGAATGTGGGCGAATCCTTGCGTATGTCTACAGCTATATCAAGTACCTCCCCACGTAGTACACGTACCAACTTTGCCTGTGCATATTCACCTACCTGTCCATGTAATCCACGCAATACTCCTCTCGTTGAAAAGGACTGATTGTCTTGTACAAAATGTACTTTATTACCCGTCAATTCCTGAAAGACCTGCTCATTGAAGCTTTCGAAGAAATATCCCCGACTGTCTCCAAATTTTGTGGGCTCTACTATAAGACAGCCTTTCAGCTTTGTTTCTGTTACTTTCATATTGCTTGTATCCTTATGGACTTTTGAACTATTTCTTAATTATACTGCTGCTCATAATACTTCTGATATGCTCCAGAAGTTACATGCTCCAGCCACTCCGTATTCTCTAAAAACCAATCAATGGTGATCCCCAGCCCTTTCTCAAATGTGACGGATGGATGGTAGCCCAACTCCTGATTGATTTTGGTAGCATCTATGGCATAGCGCAGATCGTGTCCCGGACGGTCTTTGACGAAGGTAATCAGCTGTTCGGATGTTCCAGGCAATCGACCCAGCTTCTCGTCCATCTGTCGGCACAACTCCCTGACCAAATCTATATTTTGCCATTCATTAAAACCACCCACATTATAGCTGTCTCCATTTTTTCCACGGTGAAACACCAGATCAATGGCTCTGGCATGATCAATCACAAAAAGCCAGTCCCGGGTATATTTTCCGTCTCCGTAAATAGGTAGTGGCTTATTGTTCAATATATTGTGTATACACAGCGGAATTAGCTTTTCGGGAAAATGATTGGGCCCGTAGTTATTTGAACAGTTGGTAACGACTATCGGCAGTCCATACGTGTCGTGATAGGCCCGCACAAAATGATCGGACGAAGCTTTCGAAGCTGAATACGGCGAATGAGGATCATAACGTGTCTCTTCGGTAAACAATCCCATATTACCCAATGCCCCATAGACCTCATCGGTAGAAACATGGTGAAATCGCTTGCCCACATAATCATCCTTCCAGATTTCCTTTGCTGCATTCAACAGATTGACCGTGCCAATAACATTAGTCATTACGAAGTCGGTCGGATGGGTAATGGAACGGTCGACATGGGATTCGGCAGCCAGGTGGATAACACCGTTTGGTCGATACTGGCGAAAAACATCTGTCATCAAAGCAGCATCCCTGATATCCGCTCTGATAAAGGTATAATTGGCATTATGCTCGATATCTTTCAGATTCTCAAGATTACCTGCATAAGTCAATGCATCTAGGTTGACAATATGGTAATCGGCGTATTTGGTCACAAATTCCCTTACGACATGTGAGCCGATAAATCCCGCTCCCCCAGTTATCAGTATTGTCTTACTCATCGTTTTTGGTTTAATTGTTTAACTGCTTTTCTCTCCTTAGCCGATTAAACCTATAAGAGCCTGTTTAAAATTCATCTAATAATTTTTTTATGTATCTGTTTTTCAGTAGTTTTTGTTTGTTATGGCCTTCAAGATTGCTTCGCAGGTTGGCTGTGACTTCGTTAAATTTTATTGAGATAGGCCCCGGCTATCTCAACAAAACCGAACGAAGTGAGTTCATGAACACAGATGAAAGCAAACAGAATGTGAATAATTTGCCTTGTCTCACTCAAAAATAGCCTATAAAAAATTTTATAATACAAATTTAACAGGCTCTAAATGATTAATCCCAAATTACCTTTTCTTTTTCTTTTCGGCCTCTTTCTCCGCAACGATACGGCGGAGACCAGAACTGGAAAAACGATGATCCCGACTGTTAAAATACAATTCTATTCCTTTCTCTTCACAATACTTTCGTCCTGTAAAATCCTTGTCCTTGTACTCGTCTCCGACAATACGTACATCCAATTTGAAAGAGCGTAGAATATCCTCCAGATCTTGCTCGGTAGAATACGGAACAATCTCATCTACATACTGACATCCTCTGAGCTGTATATAACGTTCTACAACTGTCTGAGTCGGCTTGTTTTTGTCCGGTCTATCGAGGGTAGGATCCATCTGCAATCCACAGATAAGATAGTCACATTGACGTTTGGCCTCTGCCAACATCATAATATGCCCTGCATGCAACAGGTCAAAGGTGGAAAATGTAATCCCGACCCGTGGCCCGGGATTATAGTCCTTTTTTCTTTTTTCTACATCCTTCATGTCAAGACTGCTGTTCATTGATCTATTACTTTAATAAATATTCCCTCATCTGTATATCTCCCATCATAAAAATATTCGATTACAGACAAATGACAGTTTGAGCAAATTTAAGGAATAAAATGAGAGATCGTCTTTTTTAATGGGGAATGC
>JBEBVG010000180.1:0-5509 GCA_040392845.1 Sphingobacterium sp.
GTCCTGTCGATGCTACGGTGCCCAATGAACCGGGGTCATTGAAGTTTGTGGACGCTAACGGAGATGGCAATATCAATACGGCCGATATAGTCGAGCTAGGTAGTCCATTCCCTGATTATCTATTTGGGATCACGAATAATGTAGGGTATAAAAACTTTAGCCTTTCAGTGTTTATCAATGGAAGTATCGGAAATAAAATCGCCAATATTACCAAATTCAGGATGACCGGAAATGTGGCGAATCTGCGATGGAATGCATTGCAGGAGGCCTATGACAACAGGTGGACGGGAGAAGGTACCAGTAATTATTATCCGAAGGTATTCTCGAATAGTCGTCAGCCTTATAACAACCGTTTTACGAATCTGTTGCTTGAAGATGGATCGTTCGTGCGCTTGAAAAACGTAACCCTGTCTTATAATGTACCTCTGAGCAAGCTCAGGATCAAGGCTATCAACGGATTTAAGGTCTTTGCAACAGGTACCAATCTGATCACCATAACGGATTATACAGGATATGATCCGGAAGTCAGTGGGGCAAGCTCTGCTTCGCCGGGTGTGGACTTCTTTACCGCCCCTACAGGCCGTATGTTCACTTTTGGTTTTAATGTGGTTCTCTAGTAAAATAAATATAGATATGAAAGTATTAGATATAACGAAATTGTTCTCAGTCATACTGTTGGGACTACTACTGTGTACTAGTTGTAGCCTTGACGAAGAATTGTACGGTATCCCTAATCCGGCAGCCGTGGAGACACCCAAAGATATAGAGGTACTGGTCAATGGACTGTATAGTACGATGAACCCATACCCTTTTAAGCTGGGGATATATGCATTGATCACGACGGACGATCAAAAGCTCCTAGCCAATAACCTGACGGCAGATGCGGTGAGTATCGCCAACCGTACGTATGATGTGACCGATGCACGGACCAATCTGGTGTGGATCAATTTTTACAATATGGTCGGAGCAGCGAATAGTCTGTTGGATATCGTCTCACGATCAGAAGGGGAGATCGATCAGGCAGAGCTTGATCAGGCGACAGGACATGCGCATTTTATCCGGGCTTTTGCCTATTACTATCTGGTACGCTTGTATGGCAAAGTGCCACTTCGTACGAAGGCATATACATTAGAAGAGGAGAAGTTTTTGCACCGTTCGTCCGTAGATTCGGTCTACCAACTTATTTTCGATGATTTCGAGAAGGCCGGATCTATATTGTCGCCCAAGTCTGCCACCTCCGTACGTGGAATGGCTACACAAGAAGCCGCCTACGGTATGTTGGCCTCTGCAAGCCTGACGTATGCCAACTATCTGGACTATAACAATACAGGTGATAAAGATACATACTATCAAAAGGCAAAAGACTATGCACAACTGGTACTGAACAGTACCTATAGTTTAGTGGACGATTATGCCAAGTTGTGGGATGTGGCCAATGAAGCAGCCAATTACCAGTCTGAAGTGATTTTTGGGATCCAATATACACGTGACCCCTTTGACAATTCCAGATTGTCCAAGGGCTCCATGTTTGCCAGTGAGTATTCGCCGGTACAGACGAATTTCAGTGGGACCCCTGTAGGTTGGTACCCTGTACAACCGTATGTGTTGGATGAGTATAACTATGACAGTGGGGAATATAAAGGAGATTACCGGATAAAGGTATCTTTCCGAACGGAGTGGGCCAGAAGAAATGGAAATGTATTCATCAGTTATCCTCAGCCCAGACCGACGGGTCAGTTCAACGGTGTCTATCCTTACATTGCTAAATATAGGGATGATGGTGCTCCGCAGTTTAATGGAGAGAATGATATGTATATACTGCGTCTTTCGGAGATCTATCTGATTTATGCCGAGGCAGAGAACGAACTGAATGGGCCTACTCCTGATGCCTACGAGAAGTTCAACAAACTTCGCGAAAGAGCAAGAAAGGCTAATGGTACGCCGTCTGTATACCCAATGGACTTGGCTCCTGTCACAGACAAATACGAGTTCAGGATGGCGGTGTTTCATGAACGTGGGCTGGAATTTGTCGGTGAAGACATCAAACGTTTCTTTGATCTGGTGCGGATGACAGCGAAAAACGGGCAACCCATGTATATCTATCGAATCCAGCATGTCATCAGGCACATAGCCGAAGGTGTACCGGTATGGAATGCTGCCCAACAACAATATTTAGGTGGACGAAAAAGTGGCGATGTGTTTAAATATGTAACAGAAAAAAACCTGTTGCTACCCGTTCCGAAACTGCAGATTGATGCCAACCCCAATCTGTTGCCGCAGAACGAGGGTTGGTAAGACACCATTTAATTGTTAAGTATGATACAGAAGAAAGTAACAGTATATATAGTTTTTCTCTTTCTGGGGATTGGTCTGACAACGGCTACTGCTCAAACGAAGGAATTGGTGTCGTCCCAAAAGGGCAAGTGGCAAACATTGTTTGACGGCAAGAGCTTAAAAGGGTGGCATCTGTATAACCAAGGTGATAAGTCCATTACAAACTGGCAGATAGAAGCAGGGGCATTGGTGTGTTTAGGGACACCTGCGGGAGCTCCCAACGGCGCATTGGTTACCGATGGTATCTATGAGAACTTTGTCTTGGAGTGGGAATGGAAAATAGATACCGGTAGCAACAGTGGTGTATTCTACCATGTCGTGGAGCGCCCTGAATACAAAAGAGGGCCTCAGGAAACGGGGCCGGAGTTCCAGATTATTGACGATGAGAATTTTCCGGGTAAACTGGAAGATTGGCAAAAGACAGGAGCCGACTATGCTATGTATCCCGCCAATGAAAAGAAGAAAACAAAAAAGATAGGGCAATGGAACAAAAGCAGGATCATTTATGACCGGGGCAAAGTATCCCATTATCTGAACGGGAAGAAAATAGTAGAGTTTGATGCCAATACGGCAGATTGGAAAACCAAAAGAAACTCCGGTAAATGGAAAAACTTTCCCGACTATGCCAACGTAAGACGAGGAGCCATCGCTTTACAGGATCATCACAGTAAGGCTTATTTCAGAAAGATAAGAATTAAGGAGTTATAAGAAGATAGAAGATGAAGATTAGAACTGTACATACAGCCTTTATGTGGATTTGTTTTATACCGTTTTTCACGACGTCGTGTAAGAAAGCGGACGATCAACCGGAGAAGGTCAATACAGGACATACCTATAATATAGCATTGCTTGGAGCAGACAACACAGGAAGAAAAGACAGTTCTCCCATTTTTCAGCGGTTGATCGACTCTCTGGGCAAAGCCGGTGTGAAGCATATTGATGTATATATACCGGCAGGTAAATACAAAATATCCAGACGTATCGATTTTAGCCCGGTTTCTTTCCATGGTCAGGAAGATATTAAAGGGTTTGTATTCCGGGGAGATGGCGAAGATGCTACCCAGCTGATTTGTGATAATAGAGACGGTGTATTGTTTGTCAACCTTAATCAAGGAGACGTTCAGACGAGTAAACTGACGACCACAATCAAAGACTTGAGCTTTGTGGCTTCGGCATCAGAACAGGGAATAGCTATAGAGTTTGATGTACGATTTGATGGGGACCATCATGGACGGATGCTACAAGTGCAGAATGTACTAATCCGTGGAGTGAAAAATACGTTGGGTTATTTCACGAACGGTATTCTGTGTAACAATGCCTGGTATCCTTTGATTGACAATGTAAAAATTACCAATACTTATCAACCGAGGATGGAATCCAATAAGATGCAGGATTGTATACGTTTCCATGATGGTTATAGTCCATTGATTACGAATAGTTATATATGGGCGAATGCGGTGAATGGTATTGTTTATAAGGGAATCAACAGACGGCCCGAGGACGGAATTGTGAAAGATACGTATATCGTTCTGCCGGACAATGGTATCGTGGTTGAACTGGTGAAAGACGCACCGGCCGGCACCTGGTCAGAACCAGCTTTTCATATTACGAATTGTCACATTAATTACTTTGTTACAGGTATACATTTGAGATACGTGAGACAAGCTTTCATCTCCAATAATTTGTTGTATTGCTATAATAATGGTGGAAGCAGGTGGCATATCAGGCATAATGCTGCACATAATCCCGTGATATCTGCCGTTCAGCCCAGAGATGTATGGTGTGACTATGCATCGGATGTGATTATTTCCAATAATCAGTTTGCAGAACCGGCAAGTCCGAAGCGCATAGGAGTCGATATATCAGCAAATTCCGGAAATATTGTGATGAATTCCAATATTTTCAATTTTGACGGCGATGCGGCTATACGAAATCAGTCACAAACCGTAAGCTATTCCAATGCAAATGTGTTCAGCGGCTCACCAAATTTTACAGATGCATTGTTCAAAAGTTATATAGATCTACCGAACAAGGTGAGTAAGATAGATTTTAATTAGAACCACGTGAAATGAAGAGATTTTTGTATTTGCCAATCCTGTTTTTATTAGCCGTAACGACATCTTACGCACAGCATGCCGTGTCCCGCGGTGCGTCAAATGGAGAGGCGCGTTGGATAGCCTATCCCGGTGATTTTGGTATTCTGCTGCACAAAAACCTGGTTGTCCAACGGACAGAAAGAAATCAAAATGTACCGCCGAGCCTGTGGAGGATCGATGCTCCTTATGGCGTGGTGGAATTTTCAAAAAGAATAACCCTGCAAGAGCCGGAAAGAGCTTCATTACAGGTCGATGGTCATTATTACATCAGGGGAGTGGCAGGCAAAGGTACGATGTCCGATTATGATCCTCAGGATTTTGAATTGCCTGCCGGAGACTACACGATCGTGATCGTCGTAGAAAATTTTGGCTCCCTGCCGGCACTTCGCTTTCAGAGCCCGTCCTATGTGTCGGACAAAACATGGACGGTACATTCGGCCAACTTTGACCGTGTAGGGGCCGAAGAGTTACGACTTATCGCACCCATCGCCAAACCTTCAGGATATGCACTCGCCGTAGAACCTATTGAAGGAAAGAAGTTGACATATACGGACAATGAAATGCTGTTGGATTTCGGCAAGCAAACCTTTGCTTTCCCTGTATTGCACAATCTGAAAGGAAAAGGAACGGTATACGTTTTCTACGGAGAGAGTAAGGAAGAGGCTTTGGCCGGAAAACAAGCAGAAACCTGGGACAGGTTTGAGGTGAATGCACAGCAGGCCTATGACGATACGTTAAAGACAAAGGCTTTCCGTTATGTATGTATCAAGACGGAGGGAAATGTAAGTTTCGATCGCTTTTCGGCACTGTACGAATACCTCCCTCTGGAATATAGGGGAAGTTTTGAGTCTTCGGACAGACTCCTGAATGATATCTATAATGTAGCTTACTATACATTGCATCTGAACACGAGAGAAGTGCACCTGGACGGTATAAAAAGAGACCGCTGGGCGTGGAGCGGAGATGCTTACCAGAGTAACCTCATGAATTTTTACACCTTTTTCGATGAGGATGTCAACCGCCGGACGATGTGGGGACTGCGTGGGCACGAACCACAAACCCGTCATCTGAATACGATT
>JBEBVG010000181.1:0-5469 GCA_040392845.1 Sphingobacterium sp.
ATGAATCCTGCGCTCTAACCATCTGAGCTACCCCGCCGTTTTTCGGTATGCAAACTTAGTAATCAGGAATGGATTTTCAAAGCGATTTTTGCACAAATTAGCGAACAGCTACTAACACTAATCGCGACGTCATGACAAATCATAAAAATGAAATCGGCTTTTTGTTGAAAAGTACCTGTTGTGAATAAAAATTTATCTATTGAGCTATGCGAATTCGAACAAAAAACTGTATACTTACGGGCAACAGGTACATAATAAAAAAATAAAAGTAAAGACAGACTATGGCAGAAAAAACCAAAATAGAACTTGAATATATCATCAATTCATCACCAAGGATATTATATCCTTATTTAGTCGAGCCGAACGAATTGGCGCAATGGTTCGCCGATGATGTGATGTATCATGATGGTGTTTATGAATTCATTTGGGACGGTGAGTCGCATCGAGCCAGGTTGGCCGCCTCAAAGGAAAATAAATATGCCAAATTCAAATGGATTGACGACGAACCCCATTATTTTGAAATGGAAATTATTCAGGATGAGCTAACCAATGATGTAGCCCTTTCCATTATCGACTATGCGAAGGACGAGAACGTAGAGGATAGAACAAAAATATGGGATAATTCAATAAGCTATCTACAAAGTGTAATCGGTGCATAAAAAAGATTATCTTTGTATACTATTTCCCTCTACCGGACCTGTTGATGCAGAGGAAAGATAGCATATATGAAAAAAGTACATTTACTCATACTTCAAGCATTTATAAGGCCGTTTTTCGTCACTTTTTGTATCGTGATGTTTGTTCTTTTAATGCTTTTCTTGTTTAAGTACATCGATGACCTGATCGGTAAAGGTTTTGAATGGTATGTCATCATGGAATTGCTTGGATATCAATGTGCCGTACAGTTGACAATGGCGCTGCCCTTATCCATGCTATTGTCATCTATCATGACTTTTGGCAATTTAGGTGAAAGTTACGAGTTGGTAGCTATCAAAGCAGCGGGTTTTTCCTTACGTAAAGCGATGACCCCCTTATTCTTCCTGATAGCGATATTTGCCGGAGGTTCATTTTTATTTTCAGATTACATCCTACCCGTGGTTAATCTCAAAATGGGATCCCTGTTATACGACGTCAGAAATAAGAAAGCAGACTTTTTTATCAAAGCTGGCGTATTCAACAATACCATACCAGGGTATTCTATACGTGTTAAAGATAAAAGCAAAGATGGTACAAAACTGTATAATCTCACGATCTACGACAATACAAAAGGAAGCGCAGGCAGCAATGTGCTGGTAGCAAAAGAAGGCTACATGTACAATTCCCGTGATCAAAGTTTTATGATCCTCAAGCTGAATGATGGTGTGCGCTATGAAGACAGCCGGGCAAAGGATGCGAAAAAGTATGATCCGCGCCAACAATTTACCCGTTTCTATTTTAAAGAAACAGAGCAGAAATTCAGCATGGAAGCTTTTCAGATGAAACGAACAGATGAAAACCTGTTTAAATCACACCACCAGATGCTGAACCTGAAACAATTAAAGCTTAAGACCGACTCCAATCAAATATTGATTGACAGCTTAAAGCAACTGTATGCGAGGGAAAGCAAGTCATATATACAATTCAACTCTACTTATTATCGAAAAGAAAATGTGACTCCCGCCCAGATTACTCCTGCAAAAGACATCGTCGATTATTTGCCGAAATCGTCAAAAGCTTCGACGTTGAGCAATGCTTTGATGCAGGCCCAGCAACTGATCGATATGAATTCAAACAGGCTTGCGGAATTCCAGCGAATGGTAGACTCCGATATCAGGTACCGCATTGAATTTCATCGTAAATTTACACTAGCCGTCTCTTGTCTTCTTCTGTTTGGTATAGGGGCACCTCTCGGTGCTATCATCCGAAAAGGAGGGCTAGGTGCCCCCGTGGTATTGTCCATTATCTTTTTCTTAACCTATCACATTATTTCCACCGTCGCCGAAAAATCAGCAAAAGATGGTGCGATTACCCCTTTTTGGGGTATGTGGTCCGCTATATTTATACTAACTCCTCTGGCCGTATTCTTAACATACAAATCGACGACGGACTCTGCTTTGTTTGATTTAGATCAATATAAAATCAAAGCACAACTGGCATGGAGCTGGATAAAAGAAAAATTGTCCATGGGTAAGAAGACGTCATAACAGCTTTATGACTTCATTATTATAGAAAGAATAAAAAACAGATTTACTTTTGTATTGATTAGAAAATGATAAATGAATCCATGGATATCAAATTGAACACGATAGAAGAAGCGATAGAAGATATCAAATCCGGAAAGGTTATTATCGTCGTCGACGATGAAGATCGGGAGAATGAAGGTGATTTTGTGACAGCTGCCAGAAATGCAACACCCGAAGTCATTAACTTTATGGCGACACACGGTAGAGGCCTGGTGTGTGCACCCCTTACCGAACAGCGCTGTAAAGAGCTTAAGCTGGAACCCATGGTTGGACAGAATACTGCCGTTTATGAAACGAATTTTACGGTGTCCGTGGATTTACAAGGATATGGATGCACAACAGGTATATCGGCGTCGGACCGCTCCAAGACAATAAAAGCACTTATTGACCCCGACATTAAACCCGAAGAGCTGGGGCGCCCGGGACACATCTTTCCATTGATCGCGATGGACGGTGGTGTGTTGCGCCGTACGGGACATACCGAAGCATCGGTAGATTTGGCCCGGCTGGCTGGATTTGAACCGGCCGGTGTATTGGTCGAAATATTAAAGGATGATGGCGAAATGGCCCGGCTGCCGGACCTAATAGAGGTAGCTAAGCGCTTCGATCTGAAAATCATCAGTATTGAAGATCTTATCGAGTACCGCCTGAAGCACGACACCCTGATCAAGGAAGAAGTGATGGTAAAAATGCCGACGGAATTTGGTGATTTTCAACTAAAAGCATTTACACAGAAAAATACAGGAGAACAGCATCTCGCTTTATATAAAGGTGAATGGAAAGAAGATGAACCTGTACTTGTCCGCGTACACAGCTCTTGTCTTACGGGCGATATCTTTGGTTCCTGTCGTTGTGATTGCGGCCCACAGCTGCATAAAGCCATGGAAATGATTCAAAAAGAGGGCAAAGGCGTCATTGTATATATGAATCAGGAAGGCCGCGGTATTGGGCTAATCAATAAACTACATGCCTATAAATTGCAGGAAGAGGGTATCGATACAGTCGATGCCAATATTCAGCTTGGCTTCAAAGCAGACCTGCGCGATTATGGTGTCGGTGCACAGATCCTGCGTCAGCTCGGCGTAACCAAGATGCGACTTATGTCGAATAATCCCACCAAAAGAGCTGGTCTTGTGGGATATGGTCTTGAAGTTGTCGAGAATGTACCTATCGAAATAACCCCCAACCCTTATAATGAGGAATATCTTAAAACAAAACGGGACAGAATGGGGCATTCGATATTAAAAAATCTATAAACAAATCGCCCGCTGAAATGTTCTTGTATCAAGACTATGCAACATACACTTTTCATTGAGCAGGCTTATATTAACGGTAAATTTGTCCGTTCGAAACAGACATTTCAGGTCATCAATCCGGCAACAGGTAAGTCTATCGGGCAAGTGCCGGATCTGACGATTGCCGACACAAAAAAAGCAATTACAGCTGCCGATAAAGCCTGGAAGCCGTGGAATAATTTACCCGTTGGCGAACGTTGTGCACTTGTCAGGAAGCTGTACGAACTGATATTGAAGCACAAGGATGAGCTCGCAGAAATAATGACTCTGGAGAGCGGCAAACCTTTGACAGAGTCGTTGGCGGAAGTAGATTATGGCAATTCTTTCGTAGAGTGGTTTTCGGAAGAAGGAAAGAGAACATATGGTGAAACTATACCTGCGTTAAAATCCGGAGTACACCTGGCGACTATAAAACAGAGTGTCGGTGTCGTCGCAGCGATTACACCCTGGAACTTTCCTTTGGCGATGGTTACCCGCAAGCTAGCTCCCGCTCTGGTGGCCGGCTGCACATTTATATTGAAACCTGCTTCTCAAACACCTTTTACAGCTATCGCATTAGCTCGCCTGATTGAAGAAGCGGGTATACCAAAGGGTGTTTTTCATGTCGTGACATCTAAAGATAGTCAAGGTGTAGGTAAAGAGCTAAGTACCAATCCACTCGTTCGGAAGATATCTTTTACAGGCTCAACAAGCGTGGGCCGATCATTAATGGAACATGCTGCAGGCACAATCAAACGTGTATCTTTCGAACTTGGGGGCAATGCTCCTTTTCTCGTTTTCGACGATGCCGACATCGATAAAGCAATTGCAGGAGCAATTGCCGGTAAATTCAGAAACTCCGGACAAACCTGTGTTGCCGTAAATCGCTTTTATGTACAAGAGGGAATTTACCAGGCATTCGCTGATAAACTTACCGCAACTGTAAAAAAACTGAAAGTAGGTGACGGCCTAAAAAAAGGCATAGAGGTAGGTCCCCTTATTAATCAGGCAGGACTTAAGAAGGTGCAAGAGCATGTTCAGGATGCGATCGATAAAGGGGCGGTCGTGGAAACGGGCGGAAAAGTATGGAAAGGAAATTTCTATGAACCCACCGTACTGACAAATGTAGATAAGAAGAGCCTGTTGGCGCAGGAAGAAACTTTCGGCCCTGTATGTGCCCTATTCTCCTTCTCCACAGAAGAGGAAGCTATACACTTAGCCAATGATACGCCATTCGGATTAGCGGCCTATTTTTACAGTGAAAATATCCATCGTTGTCGCCGTGTAGCTGAAGCATTGGAAGCGGGCATGGTGGGCATCAATACCGGAATGGTATCAAATGCTTCAGCACCATTCGGAGGAATAAAACAATCCGGGATAGGCCGCGAAGGGTCTAGATATGGGTTGGAAGAGTATCTTGAAATTAAATATCTCTGCTACGGCGGATAAGATTAATGCTTCCTATACTTCTTATATAATTTAATCAACAGCATTAATACAATCGCCAATATCACCAATCCCAAAACACCATATATCCAGTTTAATGCCGACTTAAGGACGATGACGAAGACAATGGCAAATAACAAGATGGTGGAGACTTCATTCCATAAGCGTAATTGACCCGACGTCCAGGTCAATTTTTCATCGCGAAGTCTATACATCATACGCTGGCTGATAAAATGGTAAAATATCATTCCGGCGACAAATAACAATTTCACATGCATCCAACCCATCTTTAACAGCACCGGATTGGTGTATAACATGACCAATGCCGAGGCAATAGCGATGTACATGGCCGGTGTTGTAATCACCCACCATAGCCTCCTTTCCATAATCACAAACTGCTTGTGCAAAACGTCATATGCGACTGCACCCTTAGCTTTTGCTTCCGTATGATAGATAAAAAGGCGAGGCATGTAAAATAAACCTGCCATCCAACAGATGACAAAAATAATATGAATGGCCTTCGCGTA
>JBEBVG010000182.1:0-5449 GCA_040392845.1 Sphingobacterium sp.
TTATGATGCGTTGTGAGGATGTCGTGGCTTATTTTTTAAAACACTGCGTCCCTCCGGAAAAAATGGTCAAGTACAAGATTACCTATTGTCTGCGCGAGCGTACATTACACAAAGGATACCGTATGTTCTTGCTACAGACCATCACCATGAAAACGACCGAAGATGGTGCCCTGCTCAAAGTGTTTGGTTGCCATACGGACATTACCCATATCACCCAAGTCAACAACCGAAAACTCTCGCTGATCGGTCTGGACGGCGAACCCAGTTATATGGATC
The DNA here is from genome assembly GCA_040392845.1 of Sphingobacterium sp. Taxonomy (GTDB): domain Bacteria; phylum Bacteroidota; class Bacteroidia; order Sphingobacteriales; family Sphingobacteriaceae; genus Sphingobacterium. The sequence continues at coordinate 277 of JBEBVG010000182.1, forward strand.
TGGATGTTTTCAATGAAGATGTTTTCGAAAATTACGAACCATTCGATCTGAAAGGCATTGTCATCGAATCCCCCTACTCCAGGCGCGAGATCGAAATCATTAAACACTTGGCTCTTGGGATGACAACAGACAGCATTGCAGACAAACTTTTCGTTAGCCGGAATACTGTTGAAACCCACCGTAAAAATATCCTCAAGAAATCAGACTGTAAAAATACAGCCGAACTTGTCGCCCAATGTATCCGTTACGGATATATTTAGCACGGTAACCTAACATTCTATTTCCCTATGCCGGGATCTGTAGGAGATGCATAATCATCTCCATCATCCAGATTTGGATTGTCGTCAATGAGCAAACTCTGTGGTGTAAGCTGTATCTCGAATGAATAATTATTCTCTCCGGTTTCTTTATGATGGATCACTCCCGTTTGTGGGTTTACATTAGCAAGGATCGTAGTCTCTGGTGCTATAATTCTGATTTTATCCTTACCCACCCACTCTATCGTACCGAGTTCACTATACAAGTCAGTGGAACTCTTTGCCACCACCTCATACTTGTCGCCCTTGATCGTCATGTTGTAGGTCTCGTTATGCGTATTTTGCCCGTTGGTCGATTTACTCCACCCCAGATAATTCCGGACGGTTTGGCCTTCTTCCGTTTTGAAAATCGTGGCATTGACGTGTGGATGTTCAGGAATTTCCACTTCTACCTCTGGACTTTTCCCTGCTTTGTCTACAGTAAAAGTAATCAACACACCGTCCTTAGACAACTCCACATCATAGTTCTGCTTTTCCGGAACAGGCGAGTTACTTTGCATCTCGTACCGTTCATCGTCAAAGACGACAACGGCACTTACCCCTGATCCCGTAACAAGGATGTTAAAATACCCGGTAGATCCCACCAATACGCCACTGTAATGCCCCCAGTTACTGTTTATAAATTTGGGGTTGAACTGATCGCCATCATCTCTCTGATCGGGATCTTCTTTCGAGCAGCCAACTGCTAATAGTAAGATTACTGCACTGATGAGTCCTTTTACACCGTACCTATTCTTTTTATTTTCCATAGCCTAAATATATATTGATTGGTTTGATTCTTTATTGTTACCAACAAAAATACATCGTCCATATACTATTAGGCAATACTTGAAAACGGGTATTTTAACAGGAGCTTTTAATAGGCCTGTATTAATACCTCGGCAGGAATATTTAGCTTTTCCTTTAGCTTGCGGATCATGGATAGACTTAGCTTTCTTTTGCCGGAGAGAATTTCGGATTTTCTGGAACGGGCGCCGAGTATTTCGGAGAGATCTGCTTCAGACATGTTCATCTGATCCAATCGGAATCGTATTGCTTCCAACGGATTAGGCTGTGCAACGGGGTAATGCACATTTTCGTACTCTTTTACCAGTATGGAGAGAATTTCCAGCTCATCAGACTCCTTGGAATCTGGCTTTAAATCTCTTTGCAGAAGCACATAAACCCGCATAAGGGCCTCTTCATATTGCTGCTCATTTTTTATTGGTCTTACCATAGCTCACTGTTTTTGCATCTATTTTATCATATTGTTTGTGTGTACCAAACCAGACAATAAAAACAATCTTCAACCGATACTCTATATCTACTATCAATCTATAAGTGTTTCCGTGTATATTGAAAACTATTCTTTTATCCGTCAGAATGGAAGCATTTCTGAACTGGGCCTTCAATTCGTTCGGATTGTTCCAGTCTACAACGTTTGCTTCTTCATACCAGGATAATAGTGACTGCTCAGCCTGTGGAAACGCTTCCCAATATGCCTTTAGTGTTTTTACTGCTATCACCCGCATATGCAAATATATAAAAAAGTTACCAAAATGGTTACGTTAATATCAAAGATATAAGAGCCTGTTTAAATTTTATTGCTAAATATTTTTATAGCTATTTTGAGAAGGATTTTTTGCTTCGTGTTTGCAGATTTAGCGGGCTAAATCCAAAATAGGAAGTGAAAAATAAGCTCAAAAGAGCATCAAAATATAGCAAAGATAAATTCAAGATCAGCATAATAAAAATTTCGTTAAAATTTCTAAACTGGCTCTAAGTGTGATAAAATATTTTCTGAGTGATGAGGGGTAATATTCTGCCAAAATTCAAGAACATCAAAAAACTTTTTGGCAGGATTTTACCCCAATTTTCTGTCGAAAAAACTTCGTTTTTCTTAAAAAAATAGCTTTACAGCGTTCTAAGCGTGTTTTTGGGAGGTATGAGATCGCTTTTTTCTGTTGGAGCAAACAATCTGTAAAAGTAAATTACACGATTGTTTTTTTGTTTTGCAGGCGGGTATTTCTAAACCGCAGCCTTGCGAAAGTAAATAGCAAGATTGCTGTTTTGTCTTACAGGCGGGTATTTCCAAACTACAGACTTGTAAAAGTAAATTACAGGAATGTTATTTTGCTTTGCAGGTGGGTATTTCTAAACTACAGCCTTGCGAAAGTAAATTACAGGAATGCTATTTTGTCCCGCAGTAGGGTATTTCTAAACCGCAGCTTTGCGAAAGTAAATTACAGGAATGCTATCTTGTCCCACAGGCGGGTGTTTCTAAACTACAGCTTTGTAGAAGTAAATTACAAGAATGCATTTTCGTTATACAGATAGGTAATTCCAAACTACGGCTTTGTAAAAGCAAATTACAAGACCACTATTTTGCAGCGCAAGCAGGTAAGTTAAAGCTACATTCTTGTGGCGAACCACGCTGTGCCTTTATTTAAGCCAATACATCCCGGATATTGACATCTCTATCAAACATAGACTTGGCATAGGGACACAGCGGAACGATTTTAATATTATTATCCCTTGCGTATTCAATCGCCTTGTCTAACAATACACGACCCACACCTTTCCCTTTTTCATCGGGATGAACTTCTGTATGTTCGATAATAATCTTCTCTTCTCCCGCTGGAGAATAAACCATCTCCCCTATTTTCTTATCATCTTCCAGGGCTATAAAGGCCCCTTTTGTCTCCATTATTTCATGTTTGATTATCATATTTTAAAAGTTTTAAAGCCTATACCTTGTACTATAAACAACATTAAGCCAATTAAGTTAATAAAAATTATCGAAACTTATGTTTATTTTAGCCGCTACTTATGCGTATCTCCTTTTTAAACAAAACGTTCGCCTTGACTTTTTGGTATTTGGCATGCTCCTTCTTGTCGAACGCACTATTATATGGTCAATCCCCCGCCGATAGCTCACAGATTAATCTACAGCCTATACAGGTCAAAGTTTATTTTCTACAACAACCCTTGATGAGCCTGACCTCTTCAACCCAAATACTATCCGCTACGGCCCTGACGCAACAAGGTACAAGTACGCTCACCTCTGCTCTTAATACTGTCCCGGGTATACACATGGAGGAGCGTTCACCGGGCTCCTATCGTTTGGCGATGCGGGGAAGTCTTATACGCTCTCCTTTTGGCATTCGCAATACAAAAATATATATCGATGAATTTCCGCTGACTGATGCGGGAGGAAATACCTACCTCAACCTGCTGGATCCTTATAGCATCGCTTCGTTGACTGTCGTCAAAGGGCCGGACGGTTCGCTTTTTGGGGCAAACTCAGGAGGTGTCGTACAAATCTATCCGAAAGGATTTGGAGCTGTGCAGGACAACTTGGATATCCTGCTCACCGGTGGTTCGTTCGGCCTGTTTCAGGAGCAGCTGTCCTTACAGCAGAAACTCTCCGAGAAGTACCAGTTCTCCTTCGATCAGTCCTTCCTGCGTTCGGATGGTTACCGGGAACATACGGCACTGCACCGCAAGACATTCCAGACGGCACACCAATGGCAGTATTCCCCGAAAAATCAGCTTCGCCTTTTTGCCCTATACACCGATCTGGATTATCAAACTCCGGGAGGACTTACGGAAGCGCAGTTCGATGAAAACCCTAAAATGTCCAGACCCGCAGCAGGCCCAAACCCAGGTGCTAAAGAGCAGCAAGCTGCGATCTACAACAAAACGGCCATCGTAGGACTGACGCACAACGCTCAGATCAATGAAAACCTGTCCCATACCGTCAGTCTGTTCGGCTCAAACACCGATTTTGAAAACCCTTTTATCACGAATTACGAATTTCGGGACGAAAAAAACCTTGGTGCACGTACTTACTTTTCCTGGTATACGGATAAGAAGGAAGTCGCCTGGCAGATGCAAGTGGGAGCAGAAACCTATGGTGGATGGAATGAAAGAAAGAACTACGACAACGACGGAGGGACACCGGGGGCAACGCAGGACGAAGATCAGCTGGATAACTTCCAGCTCAACGTTTTCTATCGCGCGATGGCCCGATTATGGGACCGGTGGAATATCGAAGGGTCAATAGGGTACAATAAAAATACTGTTCGTTATGTGGAAGATTTCCCGGTAGTGGCTGATCCCAAAGGTACGATCGATTTTGCTGGTATCTGGATGCCCCGGATAGCGACATCTTACGCATTTAGCGACAACCTGACCTGGCGGGCTTCTGTGGCCAGGGGTTATTCCTCTCCTACACTGGAAGAGATACGTCCTTCCGACCGTATAATCAATATGGATCTGCAAGCAGAGACGGGCGTAAACGTAGAGACCGGGTTACGTTATGCCCTTTCCACGCAAAGATTACTGGTCGACCTCACGGCCTACCGGTATATTATGCAGAACGGCATTGTCCGGCAGGTCAACGAGCTGGGTGAAGACTACTATGTCAATGCCGGCGAAATGAGGCAAAAGGGTGTAGAAATAAGTGTATGGATGAATGTCATTGCGCCTAAAACCGATGGTGTACTCCGGGCATTATCTGTACAGTCAGCTGCTGCTTACCAACATTATCGCTTCGGTGAATACCATGTCGCAGAGAATGACTATAGCGGTAATAAGATGACTGCGGTCCCGGACTGGACCTGGTCCAATGCGCTACAGATCCAGTTATGGAAACACTATAGTATGAATGTACAGCATTACTTCATGTCCGATCTTCCGTTGGATGACGGCAATACGGCTTTTGCTGCAAAATATCATCTGCTACAGGCAAAACTAACTATCGCTTTACCGCGGATAAAAAAGATAGCCCCACACATATTTGCAGGAGGAGATAATTTACTGGATGAACGATACAGTCTTGGAAACGACATTAATGCGTTTGGCAAGCGGTATTT
>JBEBVG010000183.1:0-5433 GCA_040392845.1 Sphingobacterium sp.
AATAAAGCACTACTGAAATGTTGACCAATCTCCTTGTCTAAATAATGCTCCATTAGCTTTTCGGCCATCGCAAAGCTCAAAGCTTCCTTTTGCGTAAAAAGTGTGGGTGGAATTTTATATTCACTAATCAATGAATAGCCTATACCCGCCTCACTATAGATTGGGACACCTGCATTTTCCAGTGCTTTCACATCTCTATAAATCGTCCGGAGACTCACTTGAAATTTGTCTGCCAAATCCTGGGCTTTCACAACAGGCTTAGCCTGCAAATGAAAATAAATAGCCAAAATCCGGTCAAAACGTTTTTCAATATCCATCTCTCATTAATTGGGTATACAAATGTAAAAAAAGCCCCAAAACTTAAGTTTCGAGGCTCTCTCCAATATTAATAAAATATTATTTTGCGTATGAAACGGAACGTGTCTCACGGATAACAGTTACCTTAACCTGGCCCGGGTAGGTCATTTCAGTCTGTATACGATTTGAGATATCAGCTGCCAGGATCTCCGCCTGTGCATCGGAGACTCTCTCGCTTTCTACAACCACACGTAGCTCACGTCCGGCCTGGATCGCAAAAGTCTTCTCTACTCCCGGATAAGATAAAGCCAATTCTTCCAACTCCTTCAGGCGCTTAATATAGCTTTCGACTACCTCACGACGTGCTCCCGGCCGTGCTCCTGATATGGCATCGCAGGCCTGAACGACTGGCGAGATCATAGAAGTCATCTCTATTTCATCGTGATGGGCTCCAATAGCATTGCAGACATCCGGATGTTCTTTATATTTTTCAGCTAGCTGCATACCCAAAATCGCATGTGGCAACTCTGGATTATCATCAGGTACCTTACCGATATCGTGCAGTAGACCGGCTCTTTTTGCATGCTTTACATTAAGTCCGAGTTCGGCCGCCATTGTCGCTGCGAAGTTGGCTACCTCACGTGAGTGTTGTAATAAGTTCTGGCCATAAGACGAACGATAGCGCATCCGTCCTACCATCCTGATCAATTCCGGATGTAAACCATGGATACCCAGATCGATCACCGTACGTTCACCAATTTCGACAATTTCATCCTCGATCTGCGTCCGTGTTTTTGCTACGACCTCCTCAATACGCGCCGGGTGAATACGACCATCTGTCACCAGTCGATGTAAGGACAAACGCGCGATCTCACGACGTACAGGGTCAAATCCAGACAAAATAATAGCTTCCGGTGTATCATCTACAATAATTTCAACGCCTGTAGCTGCTTCCAATGCACGTATATTACGTCCCTCACGACCAATAACACGCCCTTTTATTTCGTCATTTTCAATATTAAAAATAGAAACTGTATTTTCAATAGCAGACTCAGTCGCTGTACGTTGTATGGTCTGGATAACGACTTTCTTTGCTTCTTTCGATGCCGTAAGCTTAGCCTCATCTACAATATCCTTAATCTGCATAACAGCCTGCGACCGCGCTTCTTCCTTTAATGAAGCAATCAACTGCTCCTTCGCTTCGTCAGCTGATAAACCGGCAATTGCCTCCAGCTGTTTAATATGTTGATTTTTCAGCTGCTCTACTTCTTCCTGCTTCTTTTGGTTAAATTCTACTAATTGATCCAATCGCTTGTTTTTAGCATCCAGATCCTGCTTTTCACGATTTATATTTTCTAATTTCTGATTCAGCGATTGTTCCTTTTGGCGAATACTATTTTCCTTCTGAACAATAGTATTATTACGCTGGTTTATCTCTTTCTCGTGTTCCGCCTTTAGTTGCAGAAATTTTTCCTTCGCTTCAAGCTGACGTTGTTTTTTAACATGCTCTGCCTGATTTTCTGCCTCTTTAATTATCCTTTTTGCTTTATCACTAGCCTCCTTTTCTTGTTTTTTGAGCAACAATTGCAACAAAAAACGTCCAATCACAACGCCTATTAATAAGGATATTATAATTGAAATGGTTATCGATATACTCATATTTATTATTACTATATATTTATTATTTCACATTTTGTTCAAAAAAAAACCGCAACTAAATTTCAGGTACCATGTATTATAAACTTCGATTTCACAGGATTGAGCTCGTGATCATGACCCAGATGGCTTGCGCAAAATGGCCTTCATCTTGTTGATGCTCGTGATATTGAAGCGTTAAGTTTAAAATAGTGACAACCCGAATTTAATTGCGGTAAATTCGTCGTTATGCAGCTCTATAAAGAACGATTTATTTGTTAAAGAAATCCGTAAGAAGACTATCCAATTCATGAACCGACTGTTGCAGGCCAATGTCACTGTTCTGAACATTCTTCTCTGCCTTGATCATGCCTGTAGCATACTGCAACACACACATAGACAGCAAATCCTGCTTATCACGAACTGCATAATTCTCTTGCAATTCCTTCATTCTCTCATTTATCAATTTCGCTGCATGGCGTATAACCTCTTCTTCCTCTGCCTCTATCCGCAATGGATATACTCGATCAGCGATATTTATTTTTATGGAAATCTCTCCCATTTTTTCGAGCTTAATAACGTTATAAACCTATTCTCCCTTCAAAAACCATCCCTACTACTTCAACAAGTTTATACATCTATCTATTTCTCGCACAAAATCGTTAATTTTTTGTTTTGTGTCAAGTATTTTTTCATTTATAGCTTCCTTATTTACATCTGCTTCTTCAAAAGACTTGGCAACAGTAATCGCTTTTAACTTCTCTTCAAGCTGGCCCACTTTATCTTCACTTGTCTGAAAAGCTACCTGAACAGCCTGCAATTCTAACCGCAACAAATCATTCTCCTCTTGTAAAGTTTCGCACAACTGAATTAAATTTTTCGTTTTCTCAACGATAACATTCATTTGTGCCGATAATGATGCCATAGTTTTTTCGCAATTAAATTTTGTCAGTTGAGCCCTTAGCGCACTACAGCACCCGTCTCTCTCTCAAAGTTAACAATTAATTTTTGAATAATACTATCGATTTGTTTATCATTTAGTGTTTTTTCCTCATCCTGTAGGGAAAACGTCAATGTATAAGACTTTTTGCCTTCGGGAAGTTTATCACCTTTGTACACGTCGAAAATATGAACCTCTTTAAGCAGTTTGCGCTCGCTCTTACGTGCTATATGGTTCAACTGCTCAAAAGTAACCGCCTCATCGACCAACAAAGATAAATCCCGACGAACAGCCGGGTATTTTGACACCTCCTTATATTTAATCGTATTTTTACGTATAGCCTTCAATACAAGATCCCAATCAAAATCAGCATAATACACCTGACCAGCCACGTCGGCCTGCTGCATAGCTGTCCCGGAGACCGCGCCCAGAGATACTAAAACTTTTTCGCCCTTCATATAGTCCAGCCCGTAAGCCAAATGATTATTCCCGGTGTCGACAACTTGTAAATTTTCTATTTTCAGACGTTTTATAATAGTATCTACAGCAGCTTTTAGCTGATAAAAATTGACATCCTGTGTTTCCCGGCTCCATAATCGTTCGGCAAATTGTTTACCAACACTACCCAAAGCCAGGTGTTGTTTTTCATGGTATCCGTCGTTTGTAAGATGATATGTTTTTCCATATTCAAATACTTTCAGATCTGAGGCCTTACGTTTCTGGTTGTATTCGACAGCGGTCAATACCGAAAATAATAAGTTTTGACGCATGGTATCCAGATCTGAACTTAGTGGGTTCAGCAATCTTACAGCCGTAGCTTCATCGTCAGCATATGTCAGTTTGGTCAGGGAATTGGATAATATCTCACGATATCCATTAGCGATCAACAGGTCTGCTATCTGATTCAGTATCGATTCCCTATCTGGCTTTTCCTGGGTGTTAAGCGATGCCAATATCTGGGACTTCAACTCGATATTATTATACCCATAGATGCGCAATACCTCTTCGATAACATCGACTTCCCGGGTTACGTCTACTTTATAGGCCGGAACCTGGACTTGAATAGTATCGCCGTTTTCCGATGTAATAGCTATCCCTAACGCGAGTATTATCGCTTTAATTTCGTCGGTTGGGATTTCTTTACCGATCAACCGTTGAACATTCTTGTAATTTACCTCGAACACGAATGGAGATACAGTATCGGGGTAAATATCCGTAATTGCAGAAGATACTGTTCCTCCGGCCACTTCTTGAATCAATAAGGCCGCCCGTTTCAGTGCGAATACCGTTATATTGGGATCGGTACCTCGTTCAAAACGGAACGATGAATCCGTCTTCAAGGTATGACGTTTAGCAGTTTTCCGAACAGAAACGGAATTAAAATATGCCGACTCCAGGAAAATATCCGTTGTATTGTCTGTTACACCCGAATGCTCTCCACCGAATACACCCGCAATGCACATAGCCTTTTCCCCATCTGCAATGACCAGGTCTTCAGCAGACAATTTTCGTGCTACTCCATCGAGCGTCACAAAGTCTTCACCTTCGCGTGCCGTCCGGACTATTACAGTATTTTCGGCTATCTTCGCTTTATCGAAAGCATGTAAAGGCTGTCCCAGGTCGTGCAACACATAATTTGTTACATCTACAATATTATTGATCGACCGAATTCCGATAGCCTGCAATTTTTCTTTTAACCAATCGGGTGATTCGCCTACTTTTACACCAGAGATATTCAGACCAGAATAGCGTGGACATGCTTCCAAGTTTTCTACGACAACTTTAGTTGCTGTTAATGAGTCGGCAGCTGCAAAGGCTTCTACATCCGGCAATGTATACGTCCTGCGAAAATACGCTGCCAGATCACGTGCAACACCTAAATGTGATGCTGCATCCGCACGGTTGGGTGTAAGACCAATCTCAAAACGATAGTCATCTTCCATTTGATAAAAATCTTTCACCAACGTGCCCACTTTGACATCTTCGGGAAGCTCCACGATACCCGCATGGGAACTACCCAACCCGATCTCATCCTCGCCACACAACATACCTTCCGACACTTCACCACGGATTTTCGATTTGTTGATTTTGAAAGACTCTCCCGATACAGGATAACATATCGTTCCCACTGTTGCCACGATAACCTTCAATCCCGCACGGCAGTTCGGTGCTCCACACACGATACGTAAAGGTTCCGAACTTCCGATGTCAACTGTAGTTATACGTAGTTTATCCGCATTAGGATGTTGTTCAGCAGTCAGCACTTCCCCAACCACCAATCCTTCAAGCCCTCCTGGAATGTGCTGTACTTTCTCCACAGCTTCGACTTCCAGACCTATATCAGTCAATATCAGCGAAAGCTCCTCAGGTGTTTTGTCTATATTCAGGTAATTCTTAAGCCAATTATAAGAAATGTTCATTGTACTAAATTTGAAGGTACAAAGATAGGTTTTTGACAGGAGAAAACAACTATTTCGTTATTTCTGTCTTCCCTGCAACATATGCTTTAGCCAACTTACTCATATAAGCTACGACATCTTTGTATTGCGGGTTAGCTACCA
>JBEBVG010000184.1:0-5206 GCA_040392845.1 Sphingobacterium sp.
ATTGAAGACAAGATTGTTTTCCCGCCAGCCTGAACTCCTAAAGTTGATATCTTTGAATACCCACCGGTCTCCCTTATCACGATAAGGAACCCGAAACGGAATAGCAAAATCCGTCCGTAGTATCAGAAAAGAAAAATCAAACCGTAGTCCCAGTCCTCCTCCTACAGCAAGCTCCGACAAAAAATCTTTAGAGAGCCCCGATCCCGGTTTGTAATTGGCTTCATGTTGTACCCATATATTTCCTGCATCGACAAATGCCGCCCAATGGATAAATCCCGCCAGCTTTGCTCTGTATTCGGTATTAAGTTCCAGTTTATAATCCCCTGTCTGGTCAGCAAAAAAGTTATTTTCACCGAGATTTTCAGGAGCTGAAGACCCTGGTCCGACGGACCTTGCCCGGAATGCACGTAAGCCATTGGGACCACCTGAATAAAACTGTTTCAGATAAGGTAGAGAATATGAATTGCCGTAAGAATAACTACTACCTATCATAATGCGGGAAGCCAGTTGTGAAGTCTTCGTGATATTGAGGTAATGTCTGAAATCGGCTTCTACTTTAACAAATTGACTATAAGGTGTATTAAACAACGTTTTTACATTGTCGTTCTTATAGCTTGCCCCCTGGATAAGTCCTAACACATTTCCGGATGTATTAATACCGCCCTTGAAGTAAAAATTGTGTTTCAGGTCCTGTTTCATCGTGTTTGTGAACGTAAATGTATAATTCGGACCAAACGAAAACTGCGGTTCTACGATATGACGTAGCGTAGGTACAGTATCCATCTGAGCTTTGTATTCATCCGTGACATTACGTGGCTGGACATATATTATTTCGGCCAGACTCAGGTCGTGTTGTTTTTGTTCGTTTTCCTTCCAGGTATAACCATAAATTAATGAAGAAGAATTAAGTATATAAGCACCTCTTCGATTTAGAAACTCATAACCGAATTTCAGATAAGTCTTTGGAATAAATCGTCTGCTCGGTGCCCAGTTATAAGGCGATAATATTCGTGGCCATGAAATACCCAACTCTGCACCATATCGATAATAGGAAGAGTTCAGGTTGACATTCCCACCCGTTTGCGTCTCATATCCACCAAATACATTCAATGTCACGGTCTCTGCACCTTTAAACGCATTACGCAAAGTCCATGTCACATTAGCTTCCGAACCATTATATACCGTCGCCGTTTTTCCAAGAATTTCAAAACGTAGTGATTTTTTTGGCATAGGTGTCAGATAATAGTAGACATCTAACGTATTTTCTTTATCTGGATTAGGCTCAAAATTGTTTTTGACAAATTTGAAAGTATTTAAATTGACTAAATGGCTAATCGTTAAATTATGGTCATACCTATTGTATAGCTGATCCTTTTCGAAGAAAATATGGTTGGCCAGGACTTTTTTCCGAAACGTATTCTGTGGATCAATAAAGTAATAGTTATTGTCAAATAGTTCGAGATTCCGTGCTCGCCTTCGGCTGTAGCCTTGTTCATTTAATGTATAGTTCGGATAGATATAAATATCCCCGATGCGTTGAGGACTTTTAGCTTGCTCAGACGTTTCGGGTTTTATGGTGACATACATATCGACTTTATGGTCGCCGACAGTACTATCCACCTCGACCAGTATATTATCGGGATTGAAAAAATAGTACCCTTTATTCTTAAGGTCATTATCAATCCGCTCACGTTCGCTTATAATAACATCAAGGTTGTAATTTCTTCCGACTTTTAATAAGGTGTTTCCACTATCCGCCAGGATATCATAGCCTATCTGCGAGGTACTGTCTATCGTGTACTGTACAGATTTGATGCGGTAGATTTTACGCGGTATACCCGTATAGATGATAGAAGCGAGTTTCCCATGAATAGTTGTGTCCGAACTGAATGTGGCGTTGAAGAAACCCAGATTTTCCACCCTGTTGCGAAGCAGGTTTTCGTTATATTCTCTATTGACATCGCTCAATAATACGGGTTCTTCACCCGCTTTCTTCAGCCAATTTCTTAGGAAGTTTTTGGTAGTATCATATCCGCCACCCATATTCCAAAGACTGAGCTTCCACCGCCAGCCTAGTATTTTCTTATTGGGCTTAGGCATAAGCATTTCTTCCAGGTGTTCTTCAAAAGCTTCCTTTCTTTCTGCAGCTATGCCACTGTCCAGTTTTAGCTCGACTTTACCTTCATCATACAGTTTTTCATCTTCGGCGAGATATTTGGTCGAATTACAGGAAACCGAAAACAGCACAGCTGTGGCGAGTATACCACATATCATTCTAATTTTCATAATGCCTCCTTTCTTCTCCCGTAAGACGGGCGTACAGCTTCGGTCTCATGATATAAGCAGAGTTGTCCGAAGTATCGTTCTCCTCTCGTTTAGGCAACGAGTCTTGCTGTCTTCTTAATTCTTGTTGTTCTTCTTCCCGCTCTTCTATTCTCTTTCTAAATGCGGGGCTGTGTTTCATGAGACTATCACGGATTACCAACCGGACACTATCTCTATACACTGAATCTGTTTCCATGCGTTCCACGTCAAATCTTCTCCTGAAATTCCTGTTGTCCGTATTATAATATTCTTCCAAAGCTTTAGAACTCATAAATAATTCTTTGAATTTATCATAGCTCATGTTGATGATAAACCCGATACCTGTTTCTACAAATTGACCTTGCAATGTCGCCTGATATTGGTTTTTCCGATAGGCTCGTACAAAATACCGGCCATCTTTGGAAAGTTGATAGTCTATCGCGATATCGCCCGCAATATTGTTGGGATTTTCACCCGGACGGGAAGTACCTTCGACCTCGAAATTGGAACCTACAGTAATTTTTAGCCTGTCGTCAAAAAGCATTTTCGATATACCTACATTGAGGTCCGTCCGATTCGCTCCTGTTCCGGTGAGGTAATCCTGTTCCGACTGTAAATTGAAATCCAGTTCGACTCCCTTGACCAGGTCGGAGGCAAGTTTATTCAACTGTGATGACAAGAGTTGGCTGACGGAATTTCTTACCGTACCTTCTACACCTGCGCCACCGGAAAGACTTTCAAACGGATTTGCCGAGATAAAGCGACCCAGGATAATTAACGAAAATACCTGCTTGTTGAGTTCCGCGGGATCATCCCGTATAGCAGCTAGTGCGATATTCACTTTGCTGACAACATCCTGCGATACTATCGCATTATTTTCATCCAGGTCGATATCGAATTTTATATCTGGTGTGAACAGTTCGCCAGTTAATATAAGTCGAACGTTAAAAGGTATACGTTGTTTATACAAGTTCTGGTTGTCATTGCCAATTTGGTTGGCTACGAGTTCGAGGGTTGGGAATTTGCCTTTATATACCGCCGCGATATCCAGTCTTGCGTCCAACGGATCCCCGTTCCATGTAATGGTACTTCCCTTTTCAAAGTCAAATTGCCTTTTGACAGGTCCGAAATTGAAGGAGTAGTTTCCATCTTCGACTGTAAAAGTCCCCGACATCGTGATTTTATTGCTGGCATCGATGGTCGTATTGATCTCGGCGACACCCTGGATATTTAGCGCATCCTGTGATCCTTCATCGATGATGATTTTGAATTTAGCTTCTCTGTCTGTCGTCAGGTTCAGCGCCATATCAAAACCCGAAAGTGTTGTTGTCGTGGTCATCGAATCGAGCTTCGCAAAAACATTGGCACGGGCGGTATCACTTTTGTCGACGAATTTGACTACACCATCCCGGTCAGCGACTCCTGGGTTTTCGTTAGGTACAATAAATACAAAATCGGTGTTTTCATTTGCCTTGATATTACCATCTATGCTTGGCTTATTCATATCACCCCGTATCCGGATGTTGGAGGTGACGTACAGTTGTCCGAAGAACAGATCGTTGTCCTCTCGTGTCGAATTAACCACTGCAAAATTATTGGTCGTTAGGTTCAGATTAAAATTGAAGTCCGTATAGGTCTTTGTGGTGACACTTCCGTTCAGTTTCGCTGTATTGCCTTTCAAATCGGCAAGCTGGAACTGTCTAAATTGGATACCTTGATCGTTAAAACTAATTTTTTGATTATCCATGAGGAAGTCGGCATTCAACATGGTGATATTAATTTTGCTTTTGCTGAAAACGAGATCACCAAGAATACGAGGTGCATCCGTTGTTCCGGTTATTTTTAAAGACCCTGTCAGGTCGCCCTCACATTCCTGCAGGTAGCCCATACTGAATGCTTCGACCGTCTTGAGCTTCATAGGTTGAAGAGTAAGAGTTGCATCGAAAGAGGATTGCCCGGAAGGAGGAGCATAGTATTCCCCTTGCAGCTGTACATCGTTTCCATTTTCGGTAATACGGATGTCGGCAGCAAAGGTATTTTCCTTTTCATTATTTACTTTTATCAGCACATTACCGATGGTCTGCTGACCGAAAAGAAAGTCTTTTATTTCCAGATCCGATACGAAAACCGGGTTTGTGTCGAGACGGGAAATAGTCGCTGTGCCATTAATTCCACCACCGACGTTGAGCGTCTCTGACTCCAGCATCTGGCTAAGTGTTTCAATTCTAAAGTTGTTAAACCGGATATCGATAGGCGCGTTGAGTGTAGAGTCTTGTGATTGTATATAGAGCTCTTGCCCTTCATAGGTCAGGCGGAAGTTGTTGGCCATGACACCGTTGCTGCCAAAGAGAATCTGGTTGTCAGGAGAGATGTTCCATTGGTCGTAGTTTAGCATCAGGCCGTCTTCAAACAGACTTAAAATGTAGTTATTTTCATTCACAGTCATTTTAGCACCCAAATGATAGCGATCTTTAGCCTCTTTATCTTTGATCCATAGCCCGATATCCAGGTTGTTTTCACTGATCTGGCCGCTAAGTACCGTGTTTGTTAATTCAATATTGCTTACTCTTATACGTTCGATTAAGGTGGAGTAGTACATGGTACTGTCTGCTGTTACCAGGTCAAACCCGACATTTTGCACCACCATCCCATCATATACCAGTTTTGGCGCAATGAGTTTAGCCATAATACTTTTCTCCTTACTGTTGAATGTGCCGTCGAGCGTGATGTCACTCATTTCCTCCAATTTTGGGAGAAAATCCCGGATCACACGAGAATTGTTCAATGCTGCGGAGAATTCAAATGTTTGATCTTCATAAGATTGCTCCGTCGGCGGTTCATTTTTTGGATTGTAATATATGCGGGCGATATCCTGCATAGACAGTCCCAATTCAGTAAGCTT
>JBEBVG010000185.1:0-5193 GCA_040392845.1 Sphingobacterium sp.
GTAAACGATATCCGTGAATATAAAGGCCTTCCTCCCATGGAAGCCAAAGAGTTTTTGCAATTGGTCAAAGAAAAGCAGAAATTAGTAGAGTTCTCTGCTAATCTTGCTAATCGGTCGTTGAATGAGGGTTTTTCCGGTGGTGAAAAAAAGCGTAACGAGATTTTTCAACTGGCTATGTTGAATCCAAAATTAGCGATTCTGGACGAGACAGATTCCGGGTTGGATATTGATGCTTTGCGTATCGTGGCGAAAGGAGTGAATGAATTACGCTCGAAAGATAATGCTTTTGTAGTCATTACACACTACCAACGTTTGCTGGATTATATCGTTCCAGATTTTGTACATGTCCTGTATGACGGGCGTATTGTGAAGACAGGGCCAAAAGAATTGGCATTGGAATTAGAAGAAAAAGGTTACGACTGGTTAAAAGAATTAGATACGCAGAATGCCTAATCGGTCAACGGTAAAAAAATGAGGTAATGAGCGGATTGATAACAAATAACATGAGTACAATAGTAGCAAACTCTTTATTCGAACAGTTGACGTCGGCTTTCCATATACTGGAAGACACCAATGAGTCTCCTGCATTGAAGGCATTACGACAAAACGCATACACACGTTTTGAGAAGGAAGGGTTCCCCACAGTAAAAAATGAAGACTGGAAATATACCAATATCCATAGTTTAGTCAATAAGACTTACATCTTGAATAAAGATGTGGATATAGCTAATTTGGATTTGAGCAAAGCAGATATCCCCGGACTGGATGCACATCGTATTGTATTGGTCAACGGCCAGTATGTGTTGGCATTTTCCTCCTTGGAAGATGAAATGGGTGTTGTCGTAAAACCTATCGAAGAAGCTGAAGGAGAAGAAGCTTTTCAAAGACATTTTGCACAGTATGCCGACAAAACGGATAGTTCACTGGTAGCGCTGAATACGGCTTTATTCACATCAGGTCTTTATCTGTCGGTTGCAAAAAATAAAGTAGCATCCAAACCTATTCAGATTGTGCATGTTGCTACTGGTGAGGAAGATTTTTTTGTGCAGACCCGAAATCTGTATGTGCTAGAGGCAAATGCTGAAGCAGAGATTATTGAAACGTTCATCACATCCGACGGTAGCGCATATAACCTGAACAATAAGGTTACAGAAATCGTTTTGGAGGAAAATGCGAAACTACAGCACTACTATTTGCAGCTGGCGTCGGATACAGGCCACTATATCAACCATACGGAGGTGTATCAGACAAAATATAGTCTTTACAATAATTATAATTGCAACTTCCCGGGAGCTCCTTTTGTTCGCAACGATATCAATGTTCGGCTAGATGCGGTGAATGTAGAATCTCACCTTTATGGAGTCAATTTGTTGGCAGACAAACAGTTGGTTGATAATCATACTGTTGTGGATCACATGAAACCTCATTGTGAATCCTATGAATGGTACAAAAACATTCCTCAAGATGAGGCAACAGCAGTGTTTAACGGAAAGATATTTGTGCGTGAGGATGCACAGAAAACCAATGCTTTCCAGCAAAACAATAACTTGCTTCTCGGCGAGAAATCAGCTGTCTATACCAAACCACAGCTAGAGATCTTTGCGGACGATGTAAAATGTTCACATGGCTGTACAATGGGTCAGTTTGATAACGAAGCATTATTTTATTTGCGATCTAGAGGAATAGGTGAAGAATCAGCACGAGTATTACTTGTGCATGCCTTTGCATTTGATGTGACCTCTCGCTTTTCGAATAATGTTGTACAAGCTTATGTGGAGGATTTGGTAGAAAAAGGCTTGGAATAGTACACTTGAAAAACAAGATATGGATAGAGGCGTTGCGTGAGCGACGCCTCTTTTTTAATGCCTAAGGTATTAAAAATCAGTTTGTAACAAATTAGATATACTATTTTATAAGTAATATGGACTATATTATAATTCTGTTTTATAGTTCTTATCTAAATTTGATCCTATCAAAAGTAAACCAACTTTAAGACAGAATAAAAACTAACCACAAAAACTAAGCAATGCCATGACAGAAAAAACTTTAGCATATCGATCCGACTAGAATGTAGTGTTATTTTATTACCCTAGTTGATATAACAGCTAATCCAAAATTTAAGATTTTTTTTCTTATCAAACAGAATAAACCTTATTTAAACAATATGAGAAGACTTTATTTGCTTTTTGAGTATCTCAACATTCGACCTATTATTTGTAATCTTCGGATATTTTCTTTTGGGATGATATTTTCGTTTTTCATGGTCTTTTGTTGTAATTGTATATGCGCTGCACTGCCTGTTACGCATACGCCGGTGTCTGATGGTGTAAAATTTCAACAAAGTGAACTTGATATAAAGGGGCGTGTTGTTGATGCTGACGGGACAGCGCTAGCTAGCGCTATTGTAACAGTTACGGGTGCGCCTCATATCAGTACAACAGCAGATTTGAATGGAAATTTTACACTCAAAATTCCAGCTTCAGGTAGTCTTCATATATCTCGTGTAGGGTATATGCCAATAGATATACGTATTGACCCAAAGCAGACCTTTTATCTGGTCACCATGGAGAGAGAAGATAAGATGTTGGAAGAAGTTGTTGTTGTTGGGTATGGCGTTCAGAAAAAAGAAAGCGTTGTAGGTGCGATATCACAAGTTGGAGGAGAAGATCTCGTCCGGTCCGGAAATATGAATATCACTAATGCTATTGCGGGCAAATTGTCTGGCGTGACGACTATACAACGATCAGGACAGCCAGGTAGTGATAACTCAGCTATCGTAATACGTGGATTATCGGGTTTTAATGATTCAAGTCCCTTGGTTTTGGTCGATGGGGTTGAGCGGGATTTTACTTCATTAGATCCCAATGAAGTCAGCTCTATATCAGTACTCAAAGATGCATCAGCTACGGCTGTATTTGGAGCCAAGGGAGCTAATGGCGTCATTATCGTTACGACCAAGCGAGGGAGCATAGCTAAGCCCAAAATGAACATATCCAGTTCATACGGTGTACAACAGCCCATCAATGTAGCCCGGCACGTAGATTCATATACGACGATGTCTATGTTGAATGTGGCGAAGATGAATGACCAACAGTTTTCCAGCCTTATATCAGATGATGTACTAGCTGAATTTGCAAACCCTTCGTCGGCTATCAATAAACTACGTTATCCTGATGTGGACTGGTTTAAGGAACTTACCGAGTCGTTTGTCCCGACTTATGATGCTAACTTCAATGTCAGTGGAGGATCTAAATTCGTGAGATATTTCGCTTCCCTGGGGTATATGCACCAAGGTTCATTATTTAAAGGGTTGAAAGATGGAGCAATGGATACCCGGTTTTACTATAATCGGCTCAATTACCGTTCAAATCTGGATTTTTCATTGACCAAATCAACATTATTGTCCTTCAATTTCGGAGGTTCTGTGGGTATACAAAACAGGCCGAATGAAGGAGGTGTCGTTGGTGCTTTGTGGAGAGATATTTTTGGTTCGAGTACGGCGAAATATCCAATGTATTACCCCGCTTGGGCTATGGACGAAATACCGGATCCGGATTATCCCGGACTATCCGAAGATCGTCTGATCAGCTCGTACGGAGATTTTACCAGTAACCCTTATTTTACGTTGGTCAATGGGAGATTTCTGCAGGATACAGGCTCCAAACTATTTACAGACATCGTCTTGGATCAAAAAATGGACTTCTTGACTAAAGGATTGTCCCTAAAGGGAAAAGTGTCGATGAGTACCTATTTTGAATATAATTCGTTATCGACGACTTATTCTGCAGCTAGTTATATGCTTGACTTTTCTAAAGTCGGTACAGCCGTTAACCCGTGGAGCCGAGTTGGTGGTTCGAATGAAGTGTTCACACCGAATCCCCCTTATGTCACTGTCGGAGGGCTCAACAATAACTATTATTATGATTTGTACTACGATTTCTCGTTAAATTACAACCGCAATTTTGGAGATCATTATGTGACGGGGCTTGCCTTAATGAACTTCCAGGAGATGAATAAGAATACGGCATTTCCCTATTACAACACAGCAGTTGCGGGACGTGCTACCTACGACTATCTACATAAATATCTGCTGGAAGTCAATATGGGCTACACTGGTTCGGAAAGGTTCGCTCCTGGTAATCGTTTTGGATTTTTTCCTGCGGCCGCTGTTGGTTGGGTGATTTCGGAAGAGAACTTTTTCAAGAAGTTTAAACCTTGGATGAACAGATTAAAACTCCGTTACTCGGATGGTCTTGTCGGTAGCGATCATGCCAACAACCGCTGGCTTTATATCAGTCAGTATTCAACAGATGGGAACGGATATCTGAGAGAAGACCCTATCGCCAATCAGGTGGCCCAATGGGAAGAAGCGCACAAAAGAGATATCGGTATAGAGATAGGCCTATTTAACGATTTCGCTATCACCGTGGACCTCTTTGATGAAAAGCGGAACAAGATGTTAATATCCGTAGACAATACAGTCCCTATGTGGGTAGGAAATTCTTTCAAAGAGCTAAACAAAGGAGAGATAAAAAAGCATGGATTTGATCTGGAAATTGATTACAATAAACGATTGAAACCCGACTTTAAATTCAATATAAGGGCAAACTTCGGCTTCAATGAAAACAGAATACTTTATCAGGATGATGCGCCTTATGGGCTTAACCATAAAAAGAAGACAGGTACGGCGATCGGTTCTCAAACTAGCGGAGCTCATCTTGCCGATAATGGCTTCTTTACATCCGTGGATGATATTCACGGTAGCATATCTCCTTTGCTTGATGTCGGTGGCATTGTCGTAGGTGACCTGAAATTTATAGATTATAATATAGACGGTATTATAAATACAAATGATTTGACCCGTATGGAAGGCTCGACACAGCCACCTATAAGCTATGCATTTGGAGGAGGATTCAATTGGAAAGGATTGGAATTCAATATTTTGTTCCAGGGCTTTGCCGGCAAATACACCAATTTTGACCAGATGTATGAGTATGAATTCTATAAAGGCAATTATAAAATCCATGAATCGTCTCTTAATTACTGGTCACCTGCTAATCCGGCAGGAAACCACGGTGCCTTACATTATACCGATGGATGGTTTCCTATACTTAACTGGTCCGGGATAGCAGAGGGATATACTAATGCCGGATATGGTGCAAAGATGCTCGGCAAATCCTGGAGAAGATCAGA
>JBEBVG010000186.1:0-5180 GCA_040392845.1 Sphingobacterium sp.
AGCTGATTTATGAAGTCGGAGATAACCCCGTCTTTGTCTATTATATCAAGACAGGAAAAGTCCGTACATTTTTATATTACCAGGACGGGCGGGAATTGTCTACAGGTATCCATATTGATCTTCAGTATCTAGGTTACGAGTCCGTTTTGTTGAACAAAAAATACACTGACAACGCCGTGGCACTGGAGGATTCAGAGATAGCTCTGATACCGAAAGAAAACTTTTTTGAATTGATGTATAGAAAACCGGTGATAGCGAACAAGTTTATAAAAATGCTCTCAGGGAACGTTAAAGAGAAAGAGGAGCAAATGCTGGGGTTTGCCTATGATACCGTGAGAAAACGAGTAGCAAATTCTTTAGTTAATGTTGCCTTAAAGACCATAGAAAAAGCAGAACAGGATGAAGTGGTTATCCGTGTTTCACGAGACGATCTTGCAGCTTTGGCTGGAACAGCGAATGAAACAATCAGCAGGATGCTTGCCGATTTTAAAGATGAAAAACTAATTACTAAAGAAGGAAATGCTATTCGGATTTTTTCAATTAACAAGTTAAAAAATATCAAACAATAGAATTTAGTAATTCCTTACTCACAATGTATGTGATGAATATCATATATTAAGCTGACCACCTACATAATTAAATATTCGTTTTTGCGCTAGATTTGAATAAGATTTTGCGAAATCTAGGCATTCATGAGAGTCGTAGCATACAATATTCGGGAGTTTGAGAAAGAACAGCTTGCTTTAGCTAACGCTAAAGTTCATGATCTTACATTGATTTCTAACGGGCTGAAGGAAGAAACACTTCATTATGCCGTAGGAAAGGAGGTTGTCATGGTATCAGAACGTGACCTCCTGGATAAAGGATTATTGGATAAGCTGTACGATATTGGTGTAAAAAAAATCATTACACGATCAATTTCTTTAGACCACATCGATATTCTATATGCAGGTGAATTAGGTATCCATATCGCCAATACACCGTTCGAGGATCAGAGCTCATTGGGTAGGGCCTATCAGGCTATCCGGAATCTAAATCACTGGGGAAGTGAAAAGTGTTTAGGGTTGGCTTGTCAATGTACTGTGAGCTGTTTAAATAAAGACAAAATATTAAAAACGGGTGGTTTATGGAAATAAATACATTGATTTCAAAATATAACGTAGCAGCTCCACGATATACCAGCTACCCGACAGTTCCCTTTTGGGAAAACGCACACTTTAATCAGGATGAATGGAAAAGTAGGTTGGTGCAAAACTACCAAAACGTGCCGGAAAAAGGATTAAGCATTTATATTCACCTGCCATTCTGTGAAAGCTTGTGTACATACTGTGGTTGCAATACACGGATTACAAAAAATCATAAGGTAGAAGATCCTTATATCGATTCGCTTTTAGCCGAGTGGGAGATGTATAAAAATATCCTTCCGGAAAAGCAATTGAAGATAGCCGAAATTCATTTAGGTGGAGGTACACCAACTTTTTTCAACCCAGACAATCTTCATCGCTTACTTTTTGGTATTCTTGATGGACATCTCAAGGCTGAGAATGCGTCATTTTCCTTTGAGGCACATCCGGCAAATACCACAACAGAACATCTACAAATACTCTTCGAGTTAGGTTTTAGACGGTTGAGCTTAGGTATACAAGATTTTGATAAACGTGTGCAGTTCATTATCAATCGGCATCAAACTGTTGAGGATGTGCAACGGGTGATGTACAGTGCGAGAGAAATCGGTTATGAATCGATCAATTTTGATTTAATTTATGGTCTGCCACTACAAACTGCAGATTCGGTACGGAAGACAATTGAACAGTCACTGCAGCTGTCCCCGGATCGTATATCCTTTTATAGCTATGCACATGTTCCCTGGATCAAACCTGGTCAACGAAGATTTACAGAAGACGATTTACCAAAAGGAGAGGAGAAGTTAAACCTCTATAAGCTTGGTAAAGAAATGATTCAAAATTCTGGTTATCAGGATGTTGGTATGGACCATTTCGCAAAGGAGAATGATGCGTTATTTATAGCTGCTCAACAGGGTGAACTGCATCGGAATTTTATGGGTTATGCCGATAAATATACACCTTTGCTTATTGGACTAGGCGTTTCATCGATTAGTGATATATGGACAGCTTTCGCACAGAATGTGAAAACGGTGGAAGAATACCATGCATTGATTGCAGCGGGAAAACTGCCAGTAGTAAAGGGGCATTTGTTAAATGAAACTGATACGGTCATTCGCCAATATATCCTGGATATGATGTGCCGGGGCAAAGTGACGATGAAGAGCGGGTTTGCATTAAATACTATTATTTTGGAACGTTTATTGCCTCTTGTGGCTGATGATTTGGTGGCCATAGATCATGATGAAGTATGTGCTACGGAGATGGGGAAATCTTTCCTACGGAATATTTGTATGGCATTTGACGAACGTTTGCATGCCAGTAAGGAAGAAGATAACTTATTTAGTCAGGCGATTTAGAACTTACGAGGATTAAATAGTCAATTGTTATATGCCAGAATCAGAATATATCATTGCAGAGAAGATCTGCTATCATTGTGGAGACGCGATGGAAGAGACTTCTTATATTTTGGATGACCATAAGTTTTGCTGTTTAGGATGTCAAACCGTATACCAGATATTGCAGGAAAACAATCTGCATGGTTACTATAAATACAACACACATCCGGGAAGATCACAAAAGACACAAAAAGAAGATTTATCTTATCTGGATGAACCCAATATTACCGCTAAATTGGTCGATTATCAGGATGATACGATCGCTATTATTACGTTCTACATCCCAGCGATACATTGTAGTTCCTGTATTTGGCTTCTGGAGCATCTTTATAAATTAAATCCTGCAGTGCAATCTTCGCAGGTAGATTTTATGAAAAAACAGGCTAGTATTACTTTCCATCGTGATGAAATGTCATTACGCGAATTGGTAAGCCTGCTGCACAATATTGGTTATGATCCGAAGATTACGCTTCAGGATGTAGTCAAAGAAAGTAAAAAAATCAGCCAGAAAGGACTTGTCGCGAAGATTACCGTTGCAGGTTTCTGTTTTGGCAATTCCATGATGATCAGCTTTCCGGAATATTTTGGGATGGCCACATTCGAACAGCAGTATGCTACATTCTTTGGCTATATGAACTTAGCTTTTGGTATCCCGGTATTAGTGTATAGCGCTTCAGATTATTTCAAATCAGCTTGGCATAGCTTGAAGCAAAAACAACTGAATCTTGACGTACCTTTGGCTCTAGGGATTTTTGTATTGTTTTTTAGGTCGGCTATTGAAATATTGACACAGACAGGGGCAGGGTTTATCGATACGCTCTGTAGCCTTGTGTTTTTTATCCTGATCGGAAAATGGGTACAACAGCGTACCTATCATTATATTTCTTTCGAGCGGGATTATAGATCATACTTCCCTGTGGCGGTAACCGTATTGGGTGAAAGTGGAGATCACCCCACACAGATTGCAGATTTAAAAGTCGGAGATAGGATACTAATACGAAATAATGAGATTGTACCTGCAGATGCGATTTTGCTAAAAGGTGTGGCTTCTATAGACTTTAGCTTCGTGACAGGAGAGAGCCGGCCTGTCGATAAGGTGATGGGTGAAATTATCTATGCCGGAGGAAGACAAATGGGAGAGGCAATCGAAATGGAAGTTGTAAAGCCTGTTTCGCAAAGTCATCTGACGAAGCTCTGGAACAATGAACATTTTAAAACTCATGAAAAAAAATTTAATACATTCGTGGGCTTCGTCAGTAAATACTTTACCATAGGATTGCTTTCAATAGCACTATTTGCTGCTATCTTCTGGGGCACAGGGGGACAGGCAGATAAAGCCTGGGCGGCCTTTACAGCGGTATTGATTATTGCGTGTCCCTGTGCGTTAGCTTTAACCTCTCCTTTTACACTTTCTGCAGCATTAAGTATATTCGACAAGAATAAATTGTATATTAAAAATACGTCGGCCATCGAACAAATGGCAGCCATCGATACCGTTGTTTTTGATAAAACAGGAACAATATCTTCCCCTAACGCAGCGACCATGTATTTTGACGGACATCTTTCTGCCTTTGATAAAAAGTTAATTTTCTCTATATGCAGGAATTCAAATCACCCGTTAAGCCGAGAGATTATGAAATGGGTGGGAGATGGCGAAATATTGACTATAGAAGGTTACGAGGAAGTTGTAGGTAAGGGACAATCTGCCCGATATGGAGACTACCACATACAAATTGGAAGTGCTTCGTTTGTAGGGATACAGCAGGCCAATGTCGAAGGATCGACAGTATATATTAAAATAAATGGTGAAATTAAGGGGAGCTTTACGTTGGAACAATCTTGGCGTAAAGGGCTGAATGAAGTCGTGATCGGTTTGACCAAAAGGGATTATGAGCTACATTTGATATCGGGGGATAATGAACGTAGGGTCGAGACGCTCCGCATGATATTTCCGATGGATTCGAACTTGCTATTTAACCAAAATCCGAATGAGAAGCTCTTGAAGATAGATAGCTGGCAACAAATGGGAAAGAAGGTATGTATGTTTGGTGATGGGCTGAATGATGCCGGAGCATTGAAAAAGGCGGATATGGGAATTGCTGTTTCGGACGATATTAATAATTTTTCACCAGGTTGTGATGCTATTTTAGACGGTATTTCGTTTAATAAGCTACCACAGTTTTTTGCATTTAGTAAAGATGCAGTGAAAGTAATTAAGATGAGCTTTGTAATATCGCTGCTCTATAATATTATCGGCTTAAGTTTCGCTGTGCAGGGTACAATGTCTCCTTTATTTGCCGCGATCCTGATGCCCGGCAGTACCTTCACCATTATCTCTTTTACAAGTTTGATGGTACGATGGTATGCGAAACAGAGGAAACTTGTTTAAAGAGTGGATTAAGTATTTGGGATACAAATCGCAATATGAAAATTGCAATACTTCATAAGAAGAGATGAACATTATATTTTTATTGATAGGCTGTAGCGTTTTTATCGCTTTATTTTTTTTAGTCGCGTTTTTCTGGGCCAATAAAACAGGGCAACATGAAGATACCTATACACCTTCTGTACGCATTTTATTTGATGATGAAGCCGAGAAGGACTAACCATCTTCCGACTAACTCCTGACCAACTCCTGACTAACTTCTGACCAACTTCG
>JBEBVG010000187.1:0-5117 GCA_040392845.1 Sphingobacterium sp.
CTAAAAGGGTATGGCCCTTATCATCTTGAAAATAAATCCGGCGACGAAAGTGACTATGTGAAGTTTAATCTTGATAGGGGAGGCTCGTCGGGAAAATACACCGCATATTATTACTATCCCAGAACGGCAATAGCCGCTGAGACGGTACAATTAGCACTTTTTGATGGAAAAGAGGAAAAATCTATAACGATTAACTTAAAAGATGTAAAAATAGTTGGGCAAACGACGAGTACCTGGGTAGAAATTGGTACATTTATTTTTAACTTTGGCGCGGGCGCTCATGTAAAAGTAGCGGCGGATCCGACAGGACAAGCTGTTGCAGCCAATGCTATATTACTCGTGCCTCGTGACTAATCATCTTTTTTGAACTTATATGGAATTTTTAAACGGTATTAATGCCCTTACTTTAGTTTTTGTAGCGCTATTGGTTTTTGCTATAGCCTATCGGTTTTATGGGATTTTTATGGCCAATAAGGTGTTGCGGCTCAATGCTAAACACGTTACACCTGCGATTGAATTTGCGGATGGCAAAGATTATGTAGCGACCAATAAAAATGTACTTTTTGGCCATCACTTTGCAGCTATAGCAGCGGCAGGACCCTTAGTAGGACCTGTATTGGCGGCACAGTTTGGCTATCTTCCCGGTGCCCTGTGGATATTAATTGGCTGTGTGTTAGGTGGAGGAGTGCACGATATGGTCGTGCTCTTTGCATCGGTAAGACATAAAGGGGAAAGTTTGGCAACTATAGCGCGTAAAGAGATCGGAAAAGGAACGGGTCTTATCGCAGGGTTAGCTATTTTGTTTATCCTTGTTCTGACCTTAGCCGGGCTTTCCTTAGCCTGTATCAGTGCGATGCACGAAGCGTCCTGGTCTTTATTTACCGTTATTGCCACCATGCCTATCGCTATTCTGATGGGCTTGATTATGCGTTATCGGAAAGATAGTGTGACTTTGGCGAGTATCATTGGCGGTATTCTCCTTATTGCGGCTATCGTTGGAGGCCATGGTTTGATGCAGGTCGAAGCCATCAGTAACTTGTTTCACTGGCGGATAGAAACGATCTCTGTGGCCATTGCAGCATATGGCTTTTTAGCATCCGTATTACCTGTTTGGTTCCTGCTGGTACCTAGGGACTACCTGTCTACCTATCTCAAGATAGGTACGATATTGATGTTGGCAATAGGTGTTATCTTTGTACATCCTACCTTGGAAATGCCTGCTCTTACTTCGTTTATACATGGTGGAGGACCTATCATTGGCGGTCCAGTTTTACCTTTTATTTTTATTGTCATTGCCTGTGGTGCCATTTCGGGCTTTCATGCTATAATTGCGACTGGTACTACTCCGAAAATGTTGACCAATGAACGTGAGATACTTTTTGTGGGGTATGGCGCTATGTTGGTGGAAGGATTTGTTGCCCTGATGGCCCTTATTGCAGCATGTACGTTGGTTCCGGGCGATTATTTTGCGATCAATACGCCGAAGGAAATGTATGACTCCTTTATTGCGCAGCATCCCCATTTGTTGCCGGTAGATCTCGATCATTTCAGCGAAATGATAGGCGTGGATTTGCACGGCAGAACAGGAGGAGCGGTATCATTGGCAGTGGGTATGGCACATATCTTCAATAAGATACCTTTCATGGATGACGTGATGGCCTATTGGTACAATTTTGCGATCATGTTTGAAGCAGTTTTCATTCTGACTGCGATAGATGCCGGTACACGTGTCGGTCGGTTTTTCTTACAGGAAATGTTAGGCAGCGCTATTCCGAAGTTTAATGACAAAAATTGGATACCCGGTATTATTATCAGCAGCCTTATTTTTACCTTTTCCTGGGGATATTTAGTCTATACGGGAAATGTAAGCAGTATATGGCCTTTATTCGGTATCAGTAACCAGCTGCTTGCAGCCTGCGGCTTGATTGTTTGTACAACGATGTTGATCCGTATGAATCGAAGGAAATATGCCTTGTGTTCTGCTATTCCGGGCGTGTTTATGGCGATTATTACGTTTTGGGCAGGTTATGAGCAGGTGATGGAGATCTATCTGCCGCAGGAACAGTATCTGTTGGCATTTTTAGCACTTCTCGCTATGGTATTGATGGCGGCGGTGTTCGTAAATACGTTTAGAAGATGGTATTATCTGCTCCAGATAAAAGCCGATAAAGTGGATGAGTATGGTGAGACAGTGAAGGAGCTGGTCGAACGATAAAAAAGAAGGGCAAACTTACTTACGCATGTTTGCCCTTCTTTTTTATTGATGTATCTTCTCTTATTCGTTAACAACACCCATTTTGCTAAACTTTTCGATACGCTCACTGACTAATGTGCCGACATCTTTGGCTTTTAAGTACGTCAGATCCTGTAAGATCTGACTTTTTACATTTTGTCCGGCGATGGCAGGGTTTTGATGGGCTCCACCTAAGGGTTCGGGAATAATTCCGTCGATAAGGCCATTGGCCAGCATATCGTTAGCTGTTAGCTTCAATGCTTCGGCAGCCCGTTCTTTATGATCCCAGCTTCTCCACAGAATGGATGAACATGATTCAGGCGATATGACGGAATACCAGGTATTCTCCATCATATATACACGATCACCGACGCCTATCCCAAGTGCACCACCAGAAGCCCCTTCTCCAATCACTATACAGATGATAGGAACTTTGAGTACCGACATTTCCAGAAGATTACGTGCTATAGCTTCTCCCTGGCCTCTTTCTTCAGCTTCGAGTCCGGGATAGGCCCCCATGGTATCAATTAACGTGACTACAGGTTTATTGAATTTCTCGGCCATTTTCATGAGACGTAATGCTTTGCGGTAGCCTTCAGGATTGGCCATTCCAAAATTTCGGAATTGTCTCTCTTTGGTATTCTTGCCTTTTTGATGACCGATAACCATGACAGACTGGCCGGCAATCGAGGCAAAACCACCTATTATTGCTTTATCGTCACGAACTGTACGGTCGCCATGTAGCTCTACAAATTCGTCACAAATCATCTCAATATAGTCGAATGTCTGGGGTCTTTCAGGATGTCTGGACATCTGTACCTTTTGCCATCCCGTCAAGTTCTGATAAACTTCCACCTTCGTTTGTTCTAATTTTTTTTCCAATTCCCGCACTGTAGCGCCCATATCCACTTTGGTTTTTTCAGCAACCTGATTTACCTTTTCTATCTGTGTTTGCAAATCTGCAATGGGTTTTTCAAAATCAAATGTTGTTTCCATATAAACACTGGTTCACTTTCGAGCCAGCTAAGTTAACGTATTTTTCGTGGAAAATAAAAATTGACTTTTCGATTTAAAAATAGTATATTTGAGAATACCCCTTAAAAAGGCTCCTATTTCTTTATGGAAGTTACACATACGTTTGTTTTACGGCGTATCTTTTTGTTTTTATTATGGAAAAATTTATTATTGTCAATTATCCCGAAAGCCGATCAACGGCTCTGAAAGTAAATTACAGTATTCAACTTGATGGAAAACTACAAACTATAGCCTGTTACGTAGATGACAGGCAATCAATTCCGAAATGGTTGCAGCTACACAAGTTCGATTTTGTATCACTTAAAAATCGGGATACCACTTACAGTCTTTTATTTGAGGAAACCAAATACAACAAAAATTTGGATACACTCTTGTTCATGGATAAAGTCTATGCTATGATTATGGAAGAGAAAAATTAACCAGCTCGTCGATCTGTTTCACGAAACTGTCGGAAGCATAATTTGCAAACCCTGTATGATGGAATCGTATATTACCGGCCTTATCAAGCACAACAGTCGTGGGCAACGCTCCAGTGTAAATTTCACCCGGAACATTGCCATGGGTTTTGTAAAAAGGCACCGAGAACTTTTCTTTTTCTAAATACGCTTTTCCCTTTATAGGATTCTCGTCCTCATTAATCGTCAGAAAGAAAATATCCGGGTTATCTTTGAACCTGGAGTAAAGTGTTTCAATAGATGGAAACTCAGCCCGGCAGGGTGGACACCACGATGCCCAGAAATTGATAAATACTACTTTTCCCCTTAAAGATGATGTATTCCGGACGTTCCCCTTTTCATCGGAAAAATCAAAATCGACGTGAGTGTGATTTATCTTATCCGTACCTTCATCATCTATGCTTGCATTAAAAAGGCCCGTCAGCATGAATTGCCGGAGTACAAATGATTTTGCGTCGGGGCTGATGAACATTATCCCAATAAAAATTAACATCAGTATAGAAAAACCATTTTTCTTTACATAAGACCAAAATTTATTTGCAGGGAATTCTTCTTTTGAAATTTCTTTTTTGTTGAACATTATATTTCTTATTGTGTTAGCAAGATAATACTTTAATTTATTTTACCCTCTTTGATTTCTTCCGACGGTTTCAGAATGATGTTGTCTTCGGGCGAAAGATTTCCGAAAACTTCTGTCAGCGTATCTAAACGAATACCCTCATTTACGGCAATACGTTTTATCTCGTTGTCATTCAATGTGAGTACGAAAGTGCCTGATTGGGTATTTAAGACCGATTTGCTCTGTACCCAATGTGAGGGATTTTTACGCTGTAACTTCAACTTAACCTGTGCATAATCGCCTCCCTGCAATTCGCCCGACGGATTGTTCACGTCAAACTCCAAAGTGAGTGAACGGTCTTGCTGGTCGAGCAAACCCGAGGTTCGGGAAAGTATGGCATCGAATATCTTGCCGGGCTGTGAGCTGACCGTAAATGTGGCCGGCATACTTTGCTGAACGGATGACGCGTGCTTTTCGGGCAAGGATAAGGTCAGGCGGAGCTTATTTCCCTGGGCCATCATAAATAAAGGGGTGTTGCTTCCCATTCCTGCCAATGCTCCGACCGAAACATTCCTCTCCGTAATCACACCGTCAAACGGTGCTGTGATACGTAAATACTGCTGTAACTGTGAAGAATGTGCCGTACCTGCTTTGGAAGCATTGTAGGCGGATTTGGCACTTTCCATTGCACTTTTGGCTCTGTCCAATTCAATATCCGCTACTGCTCCCGTGGTTTTGGAAGCATCGACCAATCGGTCATACGCCTGTTTGGCGTACAGGTAATCGTTATATACCTTTTGTTCCGATGATTTGCTCGAAAGGTACTGCTGTTCCA
>JBEBVG010000188.1:0-5112 GCA_040392845.1 Sphingobacterium sp.
AGGTTTTCCAACACAGAGGTTCTCAGCTTTGCTTTCCACCCCTCTCCCTTTGTACGCTGTTGGATTTTTTCCATATCAAATCGGTTGTTCTGGATGTGTGCATAGCATATATCATGTGGGTTCATCAATGAAGTTACCATGAAAAAAGGTTGGGTAGCATGCTCACTTGCATGTTGGTTCAGTACGGCGATAGCCTGCGGCACACAGTCTACTCCTCTATACGCATATTCATCAGCATATACTTCAAATCCCATATCTTCTGGGGTAAACTTATAGCCTCTCGGACCAAAATGCGTTTTGCCACCATAATAGGTTTTATAGCCTTGTTGCTGCAATTTATGGGCAATCTTCTTTTCTTTTGCATATGCCACCATATCGGTACGCTGCACTTCAATTCCTTTGGGCACATGTACGCCAAATTTACTTGGACGTCCTCCTGTAAACATACTGACCCGCGAAGGGAGGCATACCGGATTTACAGCATAAGCCCGGTCAAAACGAACGCCTTTTCGCAACAACCGATCTATATTCGGGGTGTTGACATAGGGGTTACCCACACCTGAAATATAGTCCCAATTCAGCTGATCACTAATGACTAGCAATATATTAGGACTACCATTCTGTGCTGTTGACCTGTCAATCACCTTTTGAGCATAACTATCAAATAAGACTCCAACTAAGATGATCGCTCCTATACCAACCGTTTTGAACGATACAGTTATCCTTTTTAGTGATATTTCTGTCAGTATCATATTTGTATCCCCTTTTATTTCAACAGCATCCTTACTTACTTCTGCATCTTAACATCCACTATTAGATAACCTGAATTAATATTTCCTGATCTGTTAACTACATACAATATACCATATTTTCCATCCACAGTCTTAAATGCAGCCGCATGGCCATTCGCCAATCCACCGGAAGATTCACTCTCTGCCACACTTGAGCCCGTATATACTGCCTCGATTTCAGCCGCAGAGTTAATTAAATCAAACTCTCCACGTGTAAGTGTTGTTATTTTCTTAATTAAAGTCAGGTTACGTACGGGCCAATTATCCATCCCATCATCTCCAAACCTGGCAACTGTATAGATATTTGTTGCCACAGTACCCATCGTAGCCGAAGTGACATTAAACCCGGTTGATGAACTATAGAATACGACCAAATCGACATCTGCTGATTTCGCAGCAATTCCTTCGGCAACATAAACATCCCCCGTAGCGGTATTCAAGAAATGACCGTAGGCCGTATTAAATTGTGCTCCCATATTTACTCCGTAATAAGCTGTGAAGTCGGCTTCCACGGACCGTTCGACAAACAAGGAATATGGTTGCCGGTGAATATTACCCAATACGTCCATGACTTCGATGGTAAAGGATAGCGTTTTGTCTGCATCTGCTACCGTCGGCTGATAAATAAAGTTATAACTGTCCGCTTTGGGATCATCAAAAGTCTCTTTGGTTAAATCTGTCAACTCTGTTTGATCAAGCAAAGTTTTTATATACCTTATTTCGTTCTCAGACGTAACGGATATCATAAAATTCACCTCTTCGTCATCCTTAGCTTCGTTCGGAGCTTCGGCAGGTATCATCACCTGGATATCAGCAGGAGCGGATTGTACATAGGTCGTAAAATCCTTATCTACCGACTTCCCTTCAGCATCTATTATGGTCAACCGGAATATCAAACTTTTTCCAACATCCTGTGCTGTTACAGCATAGGTATAGTTCAGGTTTATCTCGTTAGCTGTTGCCGACGCAGTTTCTAAGTCTACATCATCAAGACGTAATATGGCCTCCTGGATCTGTGCTTCAGCTTTTGCACTTATCGTAAGGTCAAAGACGATTTCATCCTTAGAGGTCACCGCATAAGGGATCTCGATGTTCTGTGCGACGTTCACTGCAAATCCATTCGGAAGCTGCAATTCTCCTTCATCTTTTTTACAGGCTCCCAGAACCAGTAAGAAGATGAGTACATATAATTTTGTTAACGTGCTCTTCATAACTTAATTTTAATTGACGTAAAACGGAATAACACCACTTGCTACTTTCTTATTGGCATCGTCTCGCACAAACACGATGAGCCGATATCCTCCTGTGGCTGCTGGTGCTTTAAAAGAAATAGTGGACGACGCATTGTCTGTTATCAGCCCTTCCATTGGAGGAGGAAGGCTTCCATCCGCACTGGATGTACCTTCTTTCATAATCATCCAATCATAAGTCAGTGGATCACCCTCGGGATCTGTAGCAACTACAGAAGCCGTATTATCGGAATTCTTCTCCACTTTGATAACGTCCTCGGCTTTTTTTCCATTCATTAAGATGGCATTTCTATCTTCGATAACGGGCGCGCGATTAGCAGGATAGCTCCCCGTCCAAGCATATTGCATAGCATCTACTGTCGGGAATGTATATCCTTTTTTGTCGAGGAGTCCATACCACATCAGGACCTCTCCATGTGTCTGATACCCCCATATGAAGACAAATGAACCTATACATCCATTTGGCTTATTCGCCAGAATATGATTCTGATACGATTGCAAATAGATAGCTGCCTTTTCTGTACTTGTCTGTTCGACCAATCCTCCCCATTCCAGTATTCTGGTGGGCTCCGGAGCCATCTGCCAGGTACCTCTCGGACCGAATTCAGTGATCATATAAGGTTTTTGCCAACCTGCTGCCTGTACATTCGATAGCACATTGGGTAATGCAGGCGCATACATATTTATAGACAAAATATCGATCTCGGGCGCCATATTGATGATGTGCTGGATCTTTACCGGATCGGAATTAGACAGTGCTACTGTCGTCGGGTGATTTGGATCTACCTCATGAATAAATTTAGCTACGTCGTTTATGGCTGTCCATAACTTCGTATTGGTATAGCTCGCTTCAGCCTCATTACCGATAGACCAACATAATAATGCGGGATGATCTTTAAACCTTACCACCGCATTTTTCATCTCTTCCAATTGCTGGGCAACAGCTGCTTCATTGTTATAATCAAACCCATCAGTCTCGCGTTTCATATACAATCCAAAATTGACATACAAACCGGCCTCGTAAGCTTCATCCAATATTCTACGGCTTTCAGTGCTAACGCCGTACGTCCTTATAGCGGTAGCACCAAATTCCGCCGGCATACCATAAAATCCGTTGGTACAAGCTCCCTTCACATAAAACTCCTCGCCGTTTACAAACATCTTCCATTCTGTACCTTCTTTAGTCAAAGTTACTTTCGCAGGCGGAGGTAAGATTGTTTCCTCGAAAGAAGCAGGAGGTATAGGGTAGTCGTAGCGATCTGTACAACTACATAACAGCATAATCAATAAAGAAAATGCAGTAACCCTTAGATTTATTGCTAAATATCTCATGGTTAGTGGGGTTTAGTATTACCTGGTTTAATGATCTGATCCAAATCGAGCAGCTTTTGCTCAAGAAGCTCATAGGAAATATCCTGAACCGATTGTCTTGCGTCAATAGCCATAGAAGCAGCTACCGCCGCCGATTGGCCTAATATCATATAGACAGGTTCCATCCGTAGTGAACTAATGGCTACATGGGACGCGGATAAGCATACCGGCACCAATAAATTGGTACACTCTTCTCTCTTCGGTGTGAGGGAATAATAACTAATCGAATAGGGTGTAATCGGTTCAAAAATAGTCCCTTCATATCTTAACCTTCCATTTTCGTCTACGACTTTCGATACATAATGGCAATCCAGGGCATAAGAACCCACTCCTATAGGATACGATACATGCTCTCGATTTTCTTTGGTTACATTCTTCTCTATCATAACGTACTCACCAATCATTCTTCTTGCTTCCCGAACATAGATATGGTGAGGGAAATTTCCCGTTCCTCCAAACTCATCTTTCGCTAAACCCCAGTCTTTCATCTCTTCCCGCATGTGTTGAGGAATACGTGGATCATGCTCCAACATCCACAACATACCCAATGCATAATCTCTATGCAATTGTTCGATTTCCTTCCTTTGCTTATAATCCGCTTCAGCGTAATCATAACTTGCACCGAAGAAGTCCAGGTGATTCGTATCTGTCTTGCGGTTGGGCATAGGTGTCAATGTAATAATATTCTGTAGCTTCAGCTCTGGATTTGATTGGATACGTCTTACCAATACTTCGTACCACAGCGGGTTGTAGTTCTTTGGTTTTTGTACTTTCACTCTATTGTTTGGATCATCAGTCAACGTGACTCTATAGCAGTAGGCCTGTACCCTCTTGTCTGCCTGACCTTGTCTGATCGGAAGATCAGTATCAATGTAGGGCAATAGACCCGAACTCTTATCACCAGGAATGACATAAGGATCAATAGCTGTTAGATCTGTTCCATTTGTATAGTTGACGCGATAACCGTTATAAGTTTCATTGTAAGTCTCATTGGATTCCCGGCCGACCGTGTAAGAAACACCAGCCTTCGCCAATAAATCTCCCTCATAAGAAGCATCAATAAATACTTTCGCACGAACAGCTTTTCCGCTCTCTAAAAATATCGCTGTTATCTCTTTTCCATTTTTACGAACATCTTTGTTCAGATCCAGACGTTCATTTGTCCAAAGTTTCGCTCCCGCTTCTTTGAGCATATCCAGCATAATCTGTTCGGCCACTTTCGATTCATACACCCATTGCATACGTCGTTCGTCATTCTTACCCCGATACGTTCTCTTAAATGCTCTTTCGAAAAAAACCTCGCGGTTTTCATTTCGCCAAACTGTTGGATTAAGATAATAATCGTATACACGTTGGTAAAACTCACGGGCGAGACCGCCAACCATATCATTTCGATTCATATCGGTCGCTGTAAGACCGGATGTAGCTAAACCGCCGACATGTTGATTTTTAGAAATCAATACGACGTTTTTGCCCATACGTGCAGCCTGAACGGCAGCGATAACGCCAGAAGCTGTTTCCCCATAAATACAGATATCAAAAACATTCTCCATCTTAGACGCAAATACATTAATATTACTGCTACATATTGTTATCCACACCAACACAAATACCGTTGCTATTTTTCTCATGTTCTATCTCAATTTTAGTTTTTAAATATGCTTTAATACGATTTTATTTCTATCTTAATACTTAATACT
>JBEBVG010000189.1:0-5063 GCA_040392845.1 Sphingobacterium sp.
GTACTGTAACTAATGCAGAGGGTGAGCCATTACCTAATGCAACCGTAATTACCTCTCAAAGCAAGCGGTCAATCCTTGCAAATAAAAATGGCTATTTCCATATTAAAGATGTAGTTATCGGAGAATCTATTATGATATCAGTAATAGGTTATAGGTCAAAAACGATTATAGTAGGATCGGAGTCGAACATTAAGATACAATTGGAAGCTAATGTTAATACTATTGAGGATGTGGTAGTGATAGGTTATGGGGAGGTCGATCGTAAAGATTTAACTGGATCGGTAGGATCAGTCAATATGGAAGACATAAGAAAAGCTCCTGTAGTCTCTTTTGAAGATGCTTTAGCAGGGAGGGTTGCAGGCGTACAGGTGACGACGAACGACGGCCAGCCAGGCAGCATGAGCAATATCGTGATAAGAGGAGGAAATTCGATTACACAGTCTAATTCCCCCTTGTATGTTGTGGATGGTTTTCCGCTTGAAGATCCCGATAACAATACGATCAATCCGGATGATGTCGAATCCATTGAAATCCTGAAAGACGCCTCTTCTACGGCTATATACGGTGCCCGTGGTGCCAATGGTGTCGTGATAGTCACGACTAAGCAAGGCAAGGTGGGGGCACCGGTCGTGACGTACAATAATTGGCTGGGTGTGCAGCAGCCTTTGAAAACTATACCGGTGATGAGTGCATACGATTTTGTCAAATATCAGACAGAATTGATACCGAGTAGAGCGGAAGCATTGTATTTTGTAGATGGAAAAGATTTAGAATCCTATAAAGATATAGCAGGGGTTAATTGGCAGGATCAGGTATTGCACAATGCCTCTATGCAGAGTCATAGCTTAGCTGTACGTGGAGGTACGAATGCGACCAAATATTCTCTGAGCAGTTCTTTTTTGGATCAGAATGGTGTCGTGATAAATGGAGGGTATAAACGCTATCAAGGTCGTTTTCATATCGATCAACGTTTAGGAAATAAGATTAGAGTAGGTATAAATACAAATTACACATATGCTATCAAAAAGGGTCAAATAGCTAACTTAACATCGGACGACCTGAATTCGAACTCGGCTGGCAACGCTTCTTCCTATTTGATGTACAGCGCTTGGGGATATCGTCCAGTTACGGGAAGAGGTAATCTGGAAGATTTTCTGACCGAGGCATTTGACGAGGATCTGGAATCATCGGTAGATCTGCGGGTTAATCCCGTTATTAACTCCAATAACAAGTATAATTTTGCTTTCAACAAATCGCTTTCTACCAATGCATTTTTAGAGTATGCAATTAATAAATCTCTTAAATTTCAGATAAAGGGAGGGTTTAGAGAGGCCGATATACGTTATGAACGGTTCAATAACTCACGAACAGCGGCAGGTAACCCTGCGACGGTGTACGGTGCGACTTATGGTATAAATGGTTCTATTGTAAATTCAAATGTAAAGAGTTTGTTGAATGAGAATATTCTCTCTTATAATAGGACATTCAATAAAAAACATAAAATCGACGCTGTAGCCGGTTTCACGATGCAGCGGAATTCCGCGGAAAGTAATGGTTATACATCTATTTTGTTGCCCAATGAATCCCTGGGTGTAAAGGGGTTAGCGCAAGGAACCGTGTTGGAAAAAAGATATGCCGGATCTTATTCAACATTGGTTTCGTTTTTGGGACGTGTGAATTATAGCTTAGCTTCAAAATACTTGTTTACAGTGTCCTTTAGGAGTGATGGTTCCTCGAAGTTTGCACCGGAGCACAGATGGGGATATTTCCCATCGGGAGCTATCGCCTGGAATTTGGGCAATGAAGAGTTCGTAAAGAACCTTGATTTTATTTCTACGGCCAAACTACGGACTTCTTACGGTGTGACGGGCAATAACCGTGTCTCGGACTTTGCGTATCTCAGTGTGATGCAACAGGAAATTGCACACAATAGTACCAATACTAAAAGCGGGTACTATTTTAACGGAACCTATGTCCAGGGTACTGTACCGACGGTCGTAGGCAATGATAAACTGAAGTGGGAACGTACGGAGAATGTAGATGTGGGCTTGGATGTAGGGATTCTTAAAGACAAGATAAGCCTTACGGCAGATTATTACTACAAGAAAACCAACGATCTCCTGTTGGAAGCTTCCCTGCCTACTTCGACAGGGTATCTCGATGCCTTCAAGAATATCGGTGTCGTCTCAAATCAAGGTATTGAATTTACATTGAACACGGTAAATATCAATAAAAAAGATTTTGCATGGAATACGAGTTTCAATATTGCTTTCAACAAAAACAAGATATTGGAACTGAATGGTGAAGAATCCAGCTTGACGACCCGGGTCACCAGCTGGAATGCCCAATTTAATAATTCTATGCCCTATATCGCTCTGGAAGGACAGAATGTGGCTTTGTTTTATGGATTCGTATTTGATGGACTGTATCAGTTGAGCGATTTTGATCAATTGACTGACGGGAGTTATCAGTTGAAAGCTACTGTTCCTAACAACGGCAGTGCCAGCTCTACCATCAAGCCGGGATATATAAAATACAAAGATATCAATGGCGACGGCATTCTAGATGCTAACGATCAGACCATCATCGGTAATCCGTTGCCGGTACATATAGGTGGTTTTAATAATAATTTTCGTTACAAGCAGTTTGACCTGAATGTATTCCTGCAGTGGTCGTATGGCAATGATGTGCTGAATGCAAACAGAATCGTGTTTGAAGGTGCAGAGGGACGGCCCAACCTTAACATGTTTGCGACCTATGCTGATAGGTGGTCTTTGGAAAACCAATCCAGCTTGTTGCCCGTTGCGGGAGGTTATGGTCCCAATGTATATTCCGACCGGACGATAGAGGACGGTTCTTTCCTAAGATTGAAGACGGTCTCACTGGGGTATCAATTGCCTGCCAACGTCATGCGAAGATTGAAAATGGAATCTATACGCATCCATGCTTCGGCTCAAAACCTTTTTACGTGGACCAACTATTCGGGATTGGATCCGGAAGTATCTGTACGTCATAAGGCACTTACGCCCGGTTTTGACTGGAGTCCTTATCCCAGGGCCAGAACAGTTATTATGGGATTGAATGTAACCTTTTAATGATAAAACTTAGTGTCATGAAAAAAATAAGAATTTCATTTTTTATAGTCTGTATTTTGAGCGTATTCTCTTGTAATAAAATTTTGAATACCACACCGCAGGACTTTGTTACGCCTACACAGTACTACAAAACCGAGCGGGATCTGGAATCTGCATTGGCAGGGATATATGATCGGTTGGGAGATGTACGGGTGTATGCGCAGGCAATGACCAGCTATCTCGTTTTCAGCGATGAGTTTTTTATGAAAGGACGTACCTCCGGAATACTCGCCAACATCATCGATGCTTCTACGTTGGAGATCAATAGGCATTGGGAGTCGCTGTATACGGGTATCGAGCGTGCAAATATGTTGCTGGACAACATAGACAATGCGGAAGTGAGTACCGAAAAGTACAATGAGGTCAAAGGTCAGGCGCTTTTTATGCGCGGTTATTATTATTTTATGTTGGTGGATGAATTTGGAGAGGTGCCTTTGAAATTGGCCTCGTCCAAATCTCCGGAGGATCCTTACCTGACCAGCAGCCCCATAAAAGAGATTTACGAGCAGATCGTGAAGGACATGAAAGAGGCAGAAGATTTGGTCAAGTCTGTGTCGGATTATGGTTATAATACCCGAATTACTAAGACTACAGTTCAGGGTATTTTGGCACGTGTATACCTGACGATGGCCGGAAGCCCCTTGAACGATGTGGATAAATATGCGGATGCCATGCTATATGCCCAAAAAGTGATTGAATCTAAACAGCATGCGCTCAATCCGGATTTCAAGCAGATTTTTATCAATCATTCGCAAGAGTTATTTGACACAAAGGAATGTCTATGGGAAGTTGAATTCCGTGGTACCAATCAGGGGGAAATTCAAGAGGGAGGCATGATCGGATCGTACAACGGGATCGTTTGTTCAGATATTGATACGGGTTGGGCTTATGATTATGTACATGCGACATTGAAGCTTTACGAAGCCTATCAAAATGGAGATTTGAGGAGAGATTGGACAATAGCTCCCTTTCGCTTTGTTACAGAAAATGACAAGCTTATACGAAAGCCCTGGGCCGACACACAGATTTACGAGCGAAGTCCCGGGAAATGGAGAAGAGAATATGAAAAGACGCTTCCGCGCACCCAGTTCTATACTGGAACCAATTGGCCATTGCTCCGTTATTCGGATGTATTACTCATGTATGCCGAGGCTGATAATTATGTGAATGATGGGCCATCAGAACAGGCCTATGATGCCATTAATAAAGTGCGAAGAAGAGGTTATGGAAAAGATATAAATAATGAAGATGCAACAGTAGACGTGGCTGAAGACTTGTCTCAGCAGGATTTTCGCGATTCAATTAAGAACGAACGTCTGCGCGAATTTGCATTTGAAGGCTTGCGCAAACATGACCTTGTCAGATGGGGAATATATGTGTCTACCATGGAAGACCAGGCGGCAAAATATCAGGCCGAGATGCCCAATGATCTCAAAGGGCCAGCTGTCAGCCAAGCACAACGGGTGACGGGTAGATCGGTGGTATTTCCTATACCGAATAGTGAACGGGCAACCAATCCTAATGTCGAACAAAATGAAGGTTGGTAGTAGAATAATAAAAACGGTTTTTTTAATATATACCTGTTTAAAATAATAGAACAATGAAAAAGATCTATTCCATTATAATTGCGGTAGCGATTTTATCGTCCTGCCAAAAGAGATACGAATTGGCCAGCTTAGACTCTTTTGAAGTCCAATTGGAGAAAAGCAGCTATTCCGTAGGGGATACCGTAAGATTCATGATGCATGGAAATCCGGACAATATTGTTTTTTGGTCTGGTGAGGACGGCCACAATTACGCTTATCGAAATAGAACGTCCGTTGAAGGAAATACTATTCTATTGGATTTTAAAAGCTATTCACAATATGGCGAAGCCGATCCAAGTACGTTAAAGCTTTTGGTATCTACAGACTTTTCAGGTACCTATGA
>JBEBVG010000190.1:0-5048 GCA_040392845.1 Sphingobacterium sp.
CGAA
This sequence comes from Sphingobacterium sp., assembly GCA_040392845.1. Classification (GTDB taxonomy): domain Bacteria; phylum Bacteroidota; class Bacteroidia; order Sphingobacteriales; family Sphingobacteriaceae; genus Sphingobacterium. The sequence goes on from JBEBVG010000190.1 coordinate 5, forward strand.
AGAAGGTGATTTTATCACCTTCAGGAGTGATTTTTAACTCATATTTTGCCAAAGTTTGGGGATGTCGGAAAGAAATGTCCAGGTACGAAATTTAAAAATGTCCGGCGATATAATGGTATATTCAACGTCGATAACCGATCCCGGCTGTACATCGGGGAGAGTAAACTTAGTGACATTGAGGTACTCACTGACCTGCTCGGTGAAAATGTCTTTCATTTTCAGCGTTGTCTTAGTAATAGCGCCGTCTTGTGCGATATTATAGGTATTTGCTTTAATATCTACGACATATTCTTTGCTCGTACCATAGGTATACGTGGGGACGCTATAGTTTGCATGTTCATACCCTTCCTGATTTAAAACTTTAACGCGTATGCCGTACCTGTGAAAGACCATTAATACTCTATCAGATTCGCTTTTTTGGATAATAGTATTCCCTTTTTCCAAAAGAACGATAGCATTGGCGGTGCTATCAAGGTCGAAGGAGTTGCGCAATAATTCTACCTTTGTCATTTCCGGCATCTCTACAATTTGTCCGAATCCAAGTTGCAAGAATAACAGTGAAAACAGCAGAAACGAAATTTTCATAAAATCTTTGAGGTTTATAATCACAGATAATGAATGGTAATATACGTAAATTATTCCACAGATTGAAGTAATTGACTTTCATAGAGTGCTGCGTACTCTCCATTTTGTTCCAAAAGCTGGTTGTGTGTGCCTTGTTCTATTATCCTGCCGTTATCTAACACAATGATGTGGTCTGCATTTTTTATTGTCGATACGCGATGAGCAATAAAAATTGACGTCCTGTTTTTCATAATACGGGAGAGACTATGAAGTATCTGTTCTTCTGTCTTGGTGTCCACGGCCGATAAGCAGTCATCGAATATCAATATTTTCGGATCTTTAATTAAAGCCCTGGCGATTGAAACCCGTTGTTTTTGTCCCCCCGATAGGGTAACACCACGTTCACCGATATGGGTTTGGAAACCCTGTTCAAAAGCGACAATATTGTCATAAACTGCGGCGTCTCTGGCAGCTTGTTCGACCTTATCATTATCCACATGGTCCAATCCAAAGGCTATATTATTCGCTATTGTATCTGAGAATAAGAAAACTTGTTGAGGAACAAAGCCTATCTGTTGTCGCAACGATCCAAAATCGTAGTCTTTCAGCTCGACTTGATCGATATGAATGCTGCCTTCGTCTACATCATATGTTCGGAGCAGCAAGTTCGCCAGGGTGGTTTTGCCCGAGCCTGTTTTGCCGATAATAGCCAGTGTACTCCCTTTAGGTATATAGACACTCACATTATCCAATGCTTTAATACCCGTTTCAGGATAGGTGAAGGATATATTCGAAAGATTGATATCTCCCTCGATAACGTGTGCGATAGCACCGTTTTGAATTTGCGGTTTGGTTTTTAGGAATTCATTAATCCGCTTTTGCGAAGCGGCAGCTCGTTGTATGAGAGAAGTCACCCACGCTAAAGCCATAGCAGGGAAGGTAAGTTGACTGACATATATAATAAACTCCGCTATATTTCCTGCTGTGATCGTGCCTTTGTTGACTTCGATACCACCTATATAGACAGTAATAATTGTGCTAAATCCGATTAAAAAGATAATCAATGGGAAAAATATGGCTTGAACACGAACCAAATCCAATGAAGTGTCGCGGTAATAGTTGCTTTCTTTAGCAAACTCATCCATTTTTTCTTGTTCTTTTACGTATGTTTTGATGACGCGTATTCCTGAAAATGTCTCCTGTACGAAAGAAGATAGTTTAGAAAGTTGGGCTTGAATTCGTGTACTTCTTTTATTGATAATTTTGTTAATAAAAAGAATAATAATAGCAATGGCCGGAATAGGTAATAAGGAATAGGTAGCCAATGTCGGGTTAACATCATACATTGCATATATCACCAACAATGACAAGGCCACGGTGTTGATGGCATACATGATAGCAGGGCCGAGGTAATTACGGACCTGATTGACGTCCTCTGTCGCCCTATTCATCAGATCGCCTGTATTGTTTTTCCGAAAGAACGAAAAATCCAACTCCTGATAGTGGTTATAGATTTCATTTTTCAGATCATATTCAATATGTCTTGAAATGAGAATAATAGACTGCCTCATCAAAAAGAGAAAGAGACCGCGAAGCAACGATAGCGCGAGGACAATAGCGCCAAAAAACAGAAGGCTGCTTCCAAAAACATTGTATATAAGATCCTGACGTTCGAAGCCGTCATAAAGCCGGTAAAGGTCGATATTTTCTTTTACCAGATCGAAAGCTTCCCGGATAACTTTTGCGGGCAGGATACCGAAATAATTGGATATGATGACGAAGATTACACCGGGAATCAGTTGCCATTTGTACTTGTAGAAGTATTTATTGAGATACGCCAGTTCTTTCATACGCTATATACAAAGGTACTGCTTTTTATTTACTACTTTTCCTCTATCCACAAAGATTAAATTAACTATAAAAGTTTTTTTTGTTACAGGCATTCGTGAATGCGGAGCATTTTATCTAAGTTTGTACATCCTTTTTTAGGATTATTTAGGTAGAAATGAATATACAGGATTCTTCTATTTTTCAATTGATGGGTGCTGAAGGGCATCAAAACTTGTTCTTCTGCAATGATCCTGAGGTAGGGCTAAAGGCTATTGTCGCTATTCATGATACCACCTTGGGGCCTGCAATCGGAGGTGTAAGGATGCTTCCTTATGAGACGGTAAATGACGCTATTGAAGATGCTTTAAGGCTTTCAAAGGCAATAACGTATAAAGCTTCGCTGGCCGGATTGAATTTGGGTGGAGGTTGTGCCATAATTATCGGTAATAATCGCACAGAGAAAACAGAGGTTCTGATGCGCCGTTTTGGTAAGTTTATAAACGGTCTCAATGGCAACTTCATCGCCTCGATAGATGTCGGTACAACGCAGAAGGATTTAGAATATATCCACTCCGAAACGGATTATGTCGCGGGTCTTCCGGAATTTATGCATGGCGGCGGAGATACCACTGTATTTGCGGCCCGTGGTGTATTCTATGGTATAAAAGCTGCTATTAAAGAAGTATATGGCGATGATTCGTTGGCAGGACGAAAAATAGCCGTGCAAGGTGTTGGAAGTGTAGGCGAACATCTGGTGGCTATGTTGCGGGCGGAAAATGCACGGGTATATGTATCGGACATGACCGAAGAACGTAAATTGAAAGTGGCTTCTAAGTATAAGGCTGAGCCTATTCATTATACAGCGAGCTATGAACTGGATGTCGATGTGTACGCCCCTTGTGCATTGGGAGGTACAGTCAATCCAGATACCGTCTCAAAAATGAATTGTAAAATCATTGCCGGCTCGGCTAATAATCAACTGAAGGAGGAAGCAAAGACAATACAATTGTTGAAGGAAAATAATATTTTATATACGCCTGATTTTTTAATTAATTCCGGTGCACTCATTAGCTGTTATTCTGAACTGGAAGGTTATGGTACCGAACGTACAGAAGCATTGATACGCAATATATACAGTGCGACAAGACATGTTTTGCAAAAATCCCGTGAGGAAAATATCACTACATTTGAGGCTGCAAGACAGTTGGCAGAACAACGTATTGGAGATATGAAAAAAATCAGGAGATAATTACGTTCTTATATAGTATACAATCGTTCTTTAAAAAATATGTTAAACAGAAGGCACCTTCGCGTGAAGGTTATGCAAACGCTTTATGCGTACAATTTATCTGAGGATAAACAGGTAAAAGATTATCTTAAAGCACTTTTCAAAAGTGTGGAAGAAGTCAATGAAATGTATATATGGACGCTGAACTTACTCGACGAAGTAGCGGAATATGTCGTGTTGGATGCAGAAAGTAGGGCGGCAAAGTTTCTGCCGACTGAAAAAGACAAAATACTGACAACGAAGCTGAACACAAATACATTTATTGAGTCGTTACGCCAGAACAGAACGTACCTGGAGTTAGTCAAAAAGTATAAGGTGTCGTGGGAGTTTGATCCGGAAATCGTTCGTTCGATATTTGCCCGTCTCAAAGATTCGGAAGAATATCTGGGCTATCTGGCGGATACGGATCGTAGTATTCATAATGAAAAGGATATCATCAAGTATATCTTCAAAAAAATCGTTTTAAAAACGACGGAGATCGAACAGGTGTTTGAGGAGAAGTTTATCAACTGGCCTGTAGATAAAGAAGTTTTACAAGCTATGATAGCCAAAACATTTAAGAATTTCAGCTCGGAGAATCCATCTTTGAATAAGTTGGCTAATCTGACACCTAATTGGGAAGAGGATCAGGAATTTATTGAAGATTTGTTGAAAGTGACCATTCGGAACGGTCAGGAGTACCAGGCCTTGATTGCAGAGAAGACAAAAAACTGGGAATCGGAGCGTATTGCACTTATGGATACTGTTCTGATGCAGATGGCTTTAAGTGAGCTGGTAGACTTTCCTTCTATACCGGTCAAGGTGACGATGAATGAATATATAGAGCTTTCAAAGACTTTCAGTACCGCAAAAAGCAGTACTTTTATCAATGGTATATTAGATAAGATTTTGGCCGATCTAACGCGCCAGGGTCGTATAAATAAAACAGGTAGAGGACTAATAAATTGATGATGAAACTAACAACTATTTTATTAAGCTGCATATCGGTAGCTTTGCTGGCATCGTGTAATAATGCTACGCAGACCAATAGTAAGGAGAACGCTGCGGTTGACGTGACGTATTCAATAACTACAGCAGAAGGCCCTCGCGGCAAGATTGAATTTGGAGAGACGGCATACGATTTTGGTACGGTGAAGGAAGGTGAAATAGTAGAGCACGTATTCAAATTTACAAATTCAGGAGAGGCTCCGGTCATTTTATCCCAGGTTAGTGCCTCTTGTGGTTGTACTACCCCGGATTATACAAAAGATCCGGTATTGCCCGGTAAAGAAGGCGAAATTAAAGTCAGTTTTGATAGTAAAGGACAGGTTGGAAAACAACAAAAAATCGTTACCATAAGTTCTAATGCAGAGAATAAGGTGA
>JBEBVG010000191.1:0-5019 GCA_040392845.1 Sphingobacterium sp.
ACATCTTCCATAGGAGCAAGTAAAAGCGGAAATTCACCTAAATCGATATTTTCACCAATCTTCACGGACATGTTGCAAAAATACGCATAAGTCGGCGAATTTGAAACCGTTTGCTATTCTCCTTAAAAAATCGTATATTTGAGATATTCCTTTAATAATTTTTAAATCCATTTAATGTCTAGAAGTCAAATTACATTCAACAAAAAAGAACGAGTAAAGAAACAACAACAGAAGAAGCAGAAAAAGGCAGAGAAAAAAGAACTCAGCAAGGCAAACAATGACAAGGGAAAGGCCTTGGAAGAAATGTTTGCTTACGTCGATGAGTTTGGTAATATCTCCGACACACCGCCTGAAAAGAAATACGAGTTTAAAGAAGAGGATCTGTTACCTCCAAAAGATCCTACAGAAGAGTTTCATCATGGTAAAGTATCCTATTATAACGCAGAAGGCCATTACGGTTTTATCCGGGATAACCTTAGCCGTGAAACAATTTATTTTAACGACAAGATTGCCGGTATCGTTTTAAACGTAGACCAAAAAGTAAAATATAAATACATCCGCACTAAACAGGGAAATCAGGTTTCTGAAGTCGAAGTGTACGTATAAAATAAAAAAGAGATGCAGTCATAACCTGAATGGTTACCTGCATCTCCGTTTTGAAAATGACTATTTTTCTCTTATTATTGAGCTAGTCTGACATTCACTGCGTTAAGGCCTTTCTTTCCTCTTTCAACTTCGTATGTTACGACGTCATTCTCACGAATGTTGTTGATAAGTCCTGAAGAATGTACGAATACATCCTGACCGCCTTCTGTTGGTGTAATAAAACCAAAACCTTTTGTTTCATTAAAAAATTTTACTGTTCCTTCTTGCATTGTATTATTGTATTTGATTAATTAATTATTTATTTTAAGCTATTGCGAGCTGAAAACCGATCAGCTTCTGTATGTTTTTCAAATTTGTTTTTTCTTCTTCGCAGCAGAACGAAAGGGCTATTCCTTCTTTGCCCGCTCTTCCTGTTCGTCCGATACGGTGAACATATGTTTCCGAGTCGGCAGGCAGGTCGTAATTGATGACGTGTGGAAGATCGGCAATATCTATTCCTCTGGCAGCAATATCAGTAGCTACAAGGATATTGATCCGTCCGTTTTGAAAATCTGCCAGGGCTTTTTGCCGTGCATTTTGTGACTTATTGCCATGTATGGCTGCGGCAGATAGACCCTGCTTATTCAGATTTTTAGCTAGTCTGTCAGCACCATGTTTTGTACGGGTAAACACGAGTGATTGTTGCATAACCTGCTCCCGGAGGACCTTTATCAATAACTCTGTCTTTTTATTTTTATCGATAAAATACACCGATTGCTTAACCGTAGGTGCTGCAGAGGAAACAGGGGTGACCGAGATCTCCGCAGGATTGCGTAAGATTGTATTGGCAAACTTCCGGATCGCAGCGGGCATTGTTGCTGAAAAGAATAATGTTTGTCTGGATGCAGGTACTTGTTTCAGGATATTCTTTATATCGTGAATAAAGCCCATGTCCAACATAGTGTCCGCCTCATCGAGTACAAGAAATTTAACTTTCTGTAGTGTCACAACCTTTTGGTTGAGCAAATCCAGCAGTCTTCCTGGAGTAGCAACAATGATATCTACTCCACGCCTGAGTTGCTCGACCTGTTTAACCTGAGATACACCTCCAAATATGACGGTGTGTCGCAATGATGTGTATTTCGCATACAAGCCTATATTTTGCTCAATTTGTATCGCAAGCTCACGTGTAGGAGCAAGTACCAACACTTGAGGTTTACGGTTATTATCGTGAAGTGACGGGTAAAGAGACTGTAGTATCGGGAGCGCAAATGCAGCTGTTTTTCCCGTACCAGTCTGTGCACAACCTATTATATCTCTACCGTCTAAAATAATGGGTATAGTTTGTTCCTGTATGGAGGTGGCTGTAGAAAAACCTACTTCACGGAGTGCTTTTTGTATGGGATCTATAAGTCCCAGCTGTTCGAATGTCATGATGATAAATTAATGGCGATATCTAAGGCTTAAATCGTGTTGCTTCTTGATACGAGCCATTAAGCGAGATGTTCGCTGTAGGGAACCTTGCATTTGTTTGCCTTGTAACGATGGAAGCAGAATGGTTATTAGAAAAGATAACAGCAGACGTTGTTGATTAAATAAAACATTATAAATTAAAAACTTGGCTGCTGAAAAAACGAAAACTAAATGAGATGAATAACAAACTATCTCAAAAATACCGTTAGGCAGAGGCCTTATTATTTACAAAGGTACTATAATTATTTGTAAATCAAAGTTTTTTTATTCTTCGTCGTCATCATCAGTTTCTTGAAAGCCCCTTTAGAACCTTCCAGTGCGAATAAAAAGCATTCGCAAACGACTTGAATTCATGATACGTGATGTTATATTCTTTACAAGTCTGTTTCACAATTCTATTAATTGCAGGGTAATGTACGTGGCTGATTTTAGGAAAAAGATGATGTTCTACCTGGAAATTCAGTCCTCCCAATAGCCAGGTCAATAGTTTATTGCGGGTCGCAAAGTTCGCCGTACTATGAAGTTGGTGGATCATCCATTCATTTTCTATACGGTCTGAATCCACAACTTTGAACTCTGTCTCCGAGACGACGTGTGCCAGCTGGAATACAATGGCCAGGCATAACCCGCACATCGTGCCTGCTATCAATAAACCTATCAACGTGGGAAGCCAACCTACCATAATTATCGGAACAACAATAAATAGTAGAAAATGAAAAACTTTGCTTGTCCAGAATATCAGTTTCTCTCGCAAGGGGAATTGAAATTTGTCCGAATGTTTTCCAAGACGCTGTCTGAAATACTTCTCATAATCCTGGTAAAAAATCCAGGCCAGATACGAGATGCCATATAAAATGACGAAATATATATACTGGTATTTGTGATGCTTTTTCAATTGCTGATCCTGGTGGAGGCGCATAAACTTAACTTCAATATCGTGATCTTCACCTTCGATATTAGTATAAGTGTGGTGTGCAATATTGTGTTTAAGTTTCCAAAAATAGATATTGCCACCGAGCAAATTTAAGCTATAAGATAGAAATGCATTGACGGTCTTGTTATTTGAAAAAGAATTGTGGCCTGCGTCATGCATAACATTAAAGCCTATAGCCGCGAGGTTCAAGCCAAAGAGTATGCAGAGTAAGACTGCGATAGCCCAATGGGGCTGTAGAAAAACGAGGGTCACGTAAATCGTGATGAAAGCGAGAAAAAGAGTGATAGCTTTAACAAATATCCGTTGATCGCCGGTTTTATTTTTTGAGCTACTCTTAAAATAAAGATTTATTTTTTCCTTAAGCGCTTTTGAGAATAATGTACTTACATTATTGAATTTAATGGTTGACTTCATTGGGTGGTAAGCCTATCTTTTTATAAGAGGATAAAAACCGATATATGGGATGAGGCGTTAAAATTATAAATTGTTTTGGCGCAAGATAGTGTAAAAAAAGAGAACAACTCACTATCAAGGTGTTAAATGATGTTAAATATCGCACAGATCGGTTTAAATCTGTGCGACGAAATCTTTGATTGCTTGTATAGGATCTCCTGTTTTCATGAAATTTTCGCCTATCAAAAAGCTATGGAAGCCTCTGTTTTTTAAATCCCGTATCGTAGCAGGATCTGAAATACCACTTTCAGACACCTTGATATAGCTATCTGGTATTTTGTTAACAAGATCATAGGAATGTCCGAGAGAGACACTAAAATCTTTTAGATTCCGGTTGTTGACACCAATAGCATCGATACGCTCAAAGATATTGTGTTGAAGTTCTTCTTCATTATGTACTTCTAATAGTACACTAAGCCCCAATGATTTGGCATAGGTTGAAAAAGATTCAATTTCCGCAGGGGTCAGACAGGCCGCAATCAATAAAATAACATCAGCTCCGTAAGCCTTTGCTTCAGCTATTTGGTAACTGTCGATGATAAATTCTTTACGGAGCACGGGAATAGTCAGGACTTCACGGGCCGCCGTCAGGTCGGCTAAGCTTCCCTGGAAGAAATCGGGATCCGTTAATACCGAGACCGCCGAAGCTCCGGCGGCCTGATAACCCTGTACGACCTCCTGAACAGTGGAATGGCCATTTATTAATCCTTTCGACGGTGAAGCACGTTTGTATTCGGCAATGATACCTGTGCGTTCAGGATGTAAAATAGATTCTTTCAAAGAGTAGCACGTCCGTGTAAATAACGGATATTGTTCCAACTCGGTTCGTGTAACTCTCGTTTTGGCCTCTGCCACTTCCAGCTTTTTCTTTTCTACGATTTTATCTAGTATGGTCATTTTAGTATTGCGTATTGCGTATTGTGTATTGCGGTGTTGCGCACCGTTGTCAATCTTCAATACAAATTCCAAGTTATTCTTAATCTTTAAGCCAGTTTTCAATGAGTTTCTTACCATTATCCGTCAGTACCGATTCCGGATGAAATTGTACGCTACGGACATCATATTCGATATGTGATAACGCCATAATAATCCCATCGGGATCAAGAGCCGTTATTTTCAATGTTGCCGGAAGTGTACTTTTCTCCACCGCCCAGGAGTGATATCTTCCGATTTTAGAATGATGGGGGAAATCCCGAAAAAGTTTCTCATCTTCATCCATGATAACAATATCTGTTGCGACACCATGCAAAGGTTTGGTCATATTGAAAAGTGTTCCCCCAAAAACTTCGGCGATAGCCTGTTGGCCAAGACAAATGCCCAATATGCTTTTTCTAGGTGCGTAAGTTCGGATGACATCCAACAGCAATCCTGCTTCCGACGGAATGCCTGGTCCGGGAGATAGAAGGATTTTGTCAAAATTATCGACATAATCTAACGTGAATTTGTCATTTCGGACAACTTCGTAGGTGCAGTCTAGTTCTTGTAGAAGGTGCACCAAATTATAGGTAAAAGAGTCATAATTGTCTATTACCAATATTTTATCTTTGCTCATCGTTCTTTCAAATTATGAATTA
>JBEBVG010000192.1:0-4973 GCA_040392845.1 Sphingobacterium sp.
GACGCTGGAATTATACAGATGCGAAAGAGGTGTTTGTAAACTAACGTGTACCAAGAGAAAAGGCCTATGACAAACTGGAGAATATATATAGGAGTTGCTTGTCTGATGGCGGGCAGCGGATCGGTTATGGCACAGCAAGCGACCGATAAGGTGAAGACAACTTTCCAGACATCCCGCGAGTGGCGCCCGACAATTGATAATCGGGCTGATGCGGTGATGATTTATGGTGTAGGAGGGAACCCGTCGGATAAACATAGACGGGTGCCCTTTACAGAACGTGTTAAATCCTGGAAAGACCGAGGGTATACTATTCATTTCATGACCGGTATCGCCTGGGGCGAATATCAGGATTATTTCACCGGTCAATGGGATGGCGAATGGCATCTGGACGAGGGGCAGGTCACCCGGCAGCAGGATACCATATGGCATGGCCATATGGTTCCCTACATCGTTCCGACGGATAACTTCCTCACGTATCTGAAAGAAAAGCATGTCAAGCCCGTCATAGATGCCGGGATTGACGCCATATTTATGGAAGAACCCGAATTCTGGGCACGGGCTGGGTATAGTGAATCGTTCAAGAGGGAATGGAAGAAATACTATGGCTTTGATTGGCGTCCACAACACGAATCGCCGGAGAATACCTATCTTTCTAATAAGCTCAAGTATCATCTTTACTATAAAGCATTGAATGAGGTGTTTACGTTTGCCAAAGAATACGGTAAAACCAAAGGTATGGATGTGAATTGCTATGTACCCACCCATTCACTCGTCAATTATGCACAATGGATGAACGTGTCTCCTGAGGCTAGCCTGGCATCTTTGCCGGTAGTAGATGGCTATATCGCACAGGTTTGGACAGGTACTTCACGAGAGCCCAATCACTTTAATGGGAAAGAAAAGGAACGGGTCTTTGAAACAGCATATTTGGAATATGGGTCCATGGAATCGATGACCGCGCCTACCGGTCGGAAGATGTTCTTTTTGACAGATCCTATTGAAGATCGAGCCAAAGATTGGGTAGATTATAAAACGAATTATCAAGCGACGTTTGTAGCACAATTGCTCTACCCGAATATTGCCGATTATGAGGTGATGCCTTGGCCAGAGCGTATTTACGAAGGGCTGTATAGAACTGACCCGAATAGTAATCAAAGAGAACGTATCCCGCGTCCTTACTCCACGCAGATGCAGGTCATGATCAATACATTGAACCAAATGCCGTTGAGCGAAAATAAATTATCTGGAAGCGAGGGAATATCGGTGTTGATGGCAAATTCTCTGATGTTTCAGCGTTTCCCGATCCACGCCGGCTATGAGGATCCACAGCTGGCAAATTTTTATGGTCTTACTCTTCCTTTCCTAAAACGCGGTGTGCCCGTAAAAACGGTACATCTTGAAAATGTAGGATATAAAGAAGCCTTAGCTGATACTAAGGTGTTACTCATGACCTATGCCAATATGAAACCATTGGAACCGGCCGCACACGAGCATTTGGCCACATGGGTAAAAGCAGGTGGACAATTGATTTATAGTGGAACCGACAGTGACCCGTTTCAGACGGTGCAGGAATGGTGGAATACGAAAGGTAATGCTTATGCGGCTCCCGCGGATCATCTTTTTGAAAAAATGGGTATTCCGCCGGGAGCAGAGGAGGGTATATATACCTACGGTAAAGGATCTGTACAGATTATCCGGGTGGACCCAAAAGATTATACCCTTAAAACAAACAACAGCCAGCGGCTGATTAAAGGGGTACAAGAGCGATACGGGGCTGCTAGTGGCGACACGTTAATCTTCAAAAATAATTTTTACCTGCAGCGCGGGCCGTTTGAGTTGATCGCTGTGATGGACGAAAGTGTCAGTGAGGAAAACTATACTGTCAGTGGTACTTTGATTGATCTGTTTGACCCTGAATTGCCTGTGTATAGCAAGCGTTCTATTGCACCCGGTACACAGGGCTACTTTCTAAATGTGGATTTGATCCCAGATAAGCAAAAGCCACAAGTCTTAGCTGCAGCCAGTCGTGTTTACAATGAAAAAATCACGAAATCCAGCTATGCTTATATGGCCAAGAGTCCGATAGAAACCACGAACGTCTCTAGGGTACTACTTCCGGCACGACCAAAAAGTGTAAAAGTCAATGGAAAAGAGGTTTTTGATCAACGAGAATGGCATGAGGAGTCAAAGACTTATCTGCTCGGATTTGAAAACGACCCGGACGGTGTCGAGGTAACATTTATATGGTAGAATTTAAATAAATAATCTTTAAATAACATTCATGAAACTAAATTCGTTTTTTCTGTTAACCCTATTGTGGATGGCTAGCCTTCCGCAAATCTTTGCGCAATCACCCGAACCAGTAGATTATGTCAATCCGCTTGTTGGAACTTTATCTAAATATGAACTCTCTACAGGGAATACTTATCCTGCTATCGCCAGGCCCTGGGGAATGAACTTCTGGACCCCGCAGACCGGCAATATGGGGGATGGATGGATATACACCTATACAGCAGATAAAATTAAAGGCTTTAAACAGACACATCAGCCTAGTCCCTGGAATAACGATTATGGGCAATTTTCGTTGATGCCTATAACGGGGCAGCCTGTTTTCGATCAGGATACGCGAGCCAGCTGGTTCTCGCATAAGTCTGAAATCGTGAGGCCATACTACTATAGTGTATTTCTTGCGGATCACGATGTCACAACCGAGTTCAGTCCGTCACAAAGGGCTGCCGTGTTCCAGTTTACTTTTCCGAAGACAGATAGTGCATATGTTGTCATTGACGCTTTCGACAAAGGTTCTTTCATCAAGCTTATACCTAAAGAAAATAAGATTATTGGTTATAATACCCGCAATAGTGGGGGAACACCGGAAAATTTCAAGAATTATTTTATCATTGAGTTTGATCAGCCGATAGACAGCTATTTCGTGGTAAACAATGGAACCATCACAGCCAAAGGTTTGGAAGTAACGGCAGACCATGCGGGTGCAATTATTGGCTTCAAAGGATTGAAAAGAGGACAGCAGGTCGTTGCCCGCGTAGCTTCTTCGTTTATCAGTTTTGATCAGGCATCGCTGAACCTCAATGAGGTGCGCGGGAAATCACTGGAGGAAGTTGCCAGTGAAGGTCGTAAGCAGTGGAATGAAGTGCTTGGGCGTATCCACGTTAAAGACCAGGACATTGACCGCCTTCGCACTTTCTATTCCTGCCTCTACCGTTCTACGCTCTTTCCGCGGGATCTTTCAGAAATAGATGCTGCCGGAAACCGGGTACATTATAGTCCATATAACGGACAGGTGCTGCCCGGCGAGATGTTTACCGATACAGGGTTTTGGGATACGTTCCGAAGTCTTTTTCCATTGTTAAATCTGCTTTATCCGTCGATGAACGACCGTATGCAGGAGGGACTGGTTAATGCCTATAAAGAAAGTGGTTTTCTGCCGGAATGGGCATCTCCCGGACATCGTGCTTCGATGATCGGAAATAATTCGGCTTCAGTGGTAGCAGATGCTTATCTCACCGGTAGAAAAGGTTATGATCCCATGGTGCTATGGGAAGCGGTGCAATGGGGTGCAAATAATGTACACCCAAAAAATACATCCACCGGACGGTATGGGCATGAACTTTATAACACATTAGGGTACATACCTGCAGATGCAGGTATTTCACAGAATGCTGCCCGGACATTAGAATATGCATACAATGATTGGTGTATATACCAGTTCGGTAAGGCTTTGGGACGGCCGGACGCAGAAACCAGCATCTATGCCAAAAGAGCCCTTAATTACAAGAATCTCTATGACCCTTCAACAAAGCTTATGCGCGGAAAGAATAAGAATGGCTCCTTTATCGCGAATTTTGATCCTAGCGCATGGTCCGACGAATTTACAGAGGGCAATTCATGGCATTGGAGTTTTTGTGTATTCCATGATCCACAGGGATTAATTGATTTAATGGGAGGAGATAGATCGTTTACCGCTATGTTAGATACGGTTTTTTTGGTTCCTAGTCATGAGGGGATGAAAAGTCGTAGTATGATCCATGAGATGCGCGAGATGCAGATTATGAATATGGGACAATATGCGCATGGTAACCAACCTATACAACATATGCCCTACCTTTATAATTATTCCGCCTCTCCATGGAAAGCACAGTATTGGGTACGTGAGATTATGGATAAACTCTACTCTGCAGGTCCTGACGGTTATTGTGGGGACGAGGATAATGGACAAACTTCCGCTTGGTACGTATTTTCCGCCATGGGTTTCTATCCGGTAGCACCAGGGTCTGGCGAATATGTGCTGGGATCTCCGCTGTTCGACGAGGTAACGTTGCAGCTGGAAAATGGAAAAAAAATCGTTATTTCGGCGAGCAACCAATCGAAAGAAAACGTATATGTCGATCAGTTACGTGTAAATGGGAAAAATTATACGCACAATTTCTTGCGTATCGCCGATTTATATAAAGGGGCTAAACTAAATTTCCGTATGTCTGTGCAGCCTAATCTATCCAGAGGTATAGCAAAAGGAGATAAGCCGTATTCGTTTTCTGAGGAATTAGGACGTAAAAAGTAATATTGTAAATTATAATATAACAATATGATAGGGTATCAAAATTTTATAAAAAGCGGGAAATATGTCGGTGCAGTGCTATTCGTCTTTGCTTTATACATATCAACAATCTATGGTCAGGTTAATCAAGCCCGAAAAGCTCCAGCCTACCCTTTGATTACACATAATCCGAATTTCAGTATCTGGTCGACCAGCGATCTTCTGACAGATAAAATCACCGAGCATTGGACGGGAACAGCGCATGGTTTGACCGGCTATCTGGAAGTTGATGGTATGATGTACCGTTTTATGGGCAAAGAGAAGCCTCGTTATACATCAATAATAGCAAAAGCTAAGGAAGGTAAGACTATTGTGAGGTATGTAGAGCAGCTGCAAAGTGAAGCCTGGAAATCATTAG
>JBEBVG010000193.1:0-4973 GCA_040392845.1 Sphingobacterium sp.
TCATTTAGCCCGATATATCTACCGGATTTTGGGTGCACATCCTCCGGATTATGCAGGTAGACAATGATGTCATATCTGGAGTTCGGCTGGCTGCGGCGCGATCTGATTATGAAGTGGCCAAAGCAACTTTAGACCAGGCATCTGCAGCTGTAAGAAGTGCACAAATCAATAAAGATTTTACGATTATGACTGCACCTGTAAGTGGATACATCGGCCGTATCCCAAAACGGGTCGGTAATCTGGTTGGAAAGGGAGATAAAGAACCTTTAACTTACCTGTCCGATGTTCAGGAAATCTATGTCTATTTTTCCATGAGCGAATCAGATTATCTATATTTTTCCAAGGTTCAGGCTTATCAAGACAGTCTTAAGGGTATTCAATATAACCAAAATAAGCAATTAACATTTCCTGAAGTCACACTGGTATTAGCAGACGGAGAAGAGTATTCAAAAAAAGGTATTGTCGATGCAGTGAATGGACAAGTAGACCGGACAACTGGGGCCATTTCTTTACGTGCTACTTTTTCTAACTGGGATAATATATTGCGGTCAGGCAGTAGCGGAACACTCAAGGTCACTGAAGTCAAAAAAGACGTCATTCAGATACCACAGATTGCCACCAGCGATTTACAAGATAAAACGTTTGTCTTTGTGGTCAATCCAGATCATACTGTACAACGTCGAAATATTACGATTTCGGGCAAGAGTAAAGCAAACTATATTGTTTCTGAGGGTTTAAGTGAAGGCGAACATATCATCATTAGTGGATTTGACAAGCTGACAGACGGGTCCATCATAACACCTATTTAACATTATTATTATTTTCAGTTTATCCATATCTCAAGCATTGTAGCCTTTATTCATCACTATGCTCAGAACTTTTGTCAACAGACCAGTCCTTGCTACAGTAGTCTCCATATTGCTCGTCATACTTGGTTCAGTAAGCCTCATGATGCTGCCGGTGTCACGTTTCCCTGAAATAGCGCCGCCGAGCGTCATTGTTTCGCTAAGCTATCCAGGAGCAAATGCCGAAACTGTAGCTACAAGTGTCCTTTTACCTATTGAGGAGGCCATCAATGGTGTAGAAAACATGACCTATATCAAGTCTTCTTCATCCAACTCCGGTTCAGGTTCGGTACAAGTATTTTTCAAGACAGGGACTAATCCTGAAATTGCTTCGGTAAATGTACAAACTCGAATCTCCAAAGCTATCAGTGCCATTCCTGCGGAAGTCAACGAGTCTGGTATTACAGTGATGCCTAGACAAAGTGGTGTCATTATGACCATTAACCTCTATTCGGACCATCAGGACACGATCTATGACGAAACTTTTCTTCAGGCTTATGCACAGATTAATCTCATGCGTCCCCTACTACGAGTAGACGGTGTAGCTCAAGTGTCCAGATTGGGTGCCCGGGATTACGCCATGCGCTTATGGCTCAATCCGGAAAAGCTAGCTCTCTATAATCTGATTCCTAAAGATGTTATGGATGCCATTAAAGATCAGAATTTCGAGATAGCACCCGGAAGATTCGGTGAAACATCAGGAGAAGCCTTTGAAACAGTCATTAAACACAAAGGACGCCTTAGTCAGCCAGAAGAGTTTCAGAATATTGTTGTCAAGACCAATAAAGATGGGTCTGTCCTGTACTTAAGAGATATTGCCAGAATTGAGTTCGGAGCGACAAACCTAAGCAGTGATAATAAAGTCAACGGATATCCCGGGCTTACACTTAATATCACACAGGCAAGTGGATCTAATGCACACGATATCGATGTTGCTGTACGAAAAGTATTGGAAGAGCAAACTAAGACTTTCCCAAAAGGTATCCACTACGAAATCACTTATTCTGTACGGGATCAGATAGACGAATCTATTCGCCAGGTTAAACATACCCTGTTCGAAGCATTCATCTTGGTTTTTATCATCGTTTTTATTTTTTTACAGGATATCCGAGCCACGTTGATCCCTGCTATCGCCATTCCAGTGTCCTTGGTCGGTACATTTTTCTTCTTGCAGTTGTTTGGATTTTCGCTAAATGTATTGACCATGTTTGCGCTCGTCCTGGCGATCGGTATTGTTGTAGATGATGCAATTGTAGTAGTCGAAGCCATTCATCATAAAATGCAAAATACGGGCATGAAAGCTAAAGCTGCTACATTATCCACTATGTCGGAAATTACCAGCGCCATACTTTCTATTACAATGGTGATGGCGGCAGTATTTCTTCCAGTCGGCTTTATGGAAGGGCCTGCAGGGATATTTTATCGACAGTTTGCTTATACTTTGGCTACCGCTATCCTTATTTCAGCACTCAATGCCTTGACTCTCAGCCCTGCACTTTGTGCTTTACTACTCAAGAGTCCTACAGCTCGCCGAAAAGAAGAAAAGAAAGAACACAATAAGTTTGATCAATTTAAAAAGGCTTTTTTCGATAATTTCAACACATCTTTGGAGCGCCTTACCTCCAGATATATTCTTGTTGTCAACTTCCTGATAAGAAGAAAAAATATCGCTTGGGCAGGATTTGCATTCATAACAATCATAGGAATTATCTTAATGATCAAGACACCTAAAAGCTTCATACCGACGGAGGATGATGGTTTTGTCACCTATATCTTGGCCATGCCTCCTGGTGCCTCGTTGGCTCGTACGACAGAAGTACTCTATCGTGCCGATAGCATATTACAGCACAGAGCAGATATCATGGGGATGACTACAGTTTCAGGATATAATGCATTGGATGCCAGTTCCAGCTCAGCTTTTGCCACAGGTTATATCAATTTGGTACCCCACGCAAAACGAAAAAAAATCAAGGATATTAAGATGTTTATGGACAGTATCAGACAGGACCTTTCACAAATAAATGAAGCGCGGTTTACGGTATACCCTAGACCCACTGTCCAAGGTTTTGGAGATTTTGCAGGAGTAGAAATGGTTCTGCAAGACCGTATGGGAGGTGATATCCGTGATTTCAATACCATCGCGGACACTTTTATCAACCAACTCAATGAACTGCCAGAGATAGAAGCTGCATACACCAGTTTTAAGGCTAACTTTCCTCAATATGAGGTCAATATTGATGTCGTTAAGGCAAAATCATTAGGAGTGAGCATTAACGCGCTAATGTCCACCATACGAACTTATTTTGCCCGTGTACAGGCTGGTGATTTCAGCCGATTCGGCAGGCAATATAGAGTCTATGTACAATCAGATTTTGACTTTAGAAAGGATCCGGAATCATTCAACTCCATTTTTGTCCGTAATAATGAGGGCAAAATGGTACCTATTAGTACCGTGTTAACATTAGATAAAGTTGTTGGCCCCGAGACCATATCTCGCTATAACCTATATAATGCCATTTCGGTCAACATCACGCCTGCAAAGGGCTACAGTTCGGGAGATGCCATGGGCGCTATTCAGCAATTAGCAGAAGATAAACTGCCTGGCAATTATGGCTACGAATGGACAGGGATGAGTTTCGAAGAAAGCCGATCAGGTTCTCAAACAGCACTTATTTTTATACTCAGTATATTATTCGTTTATTTTCTGCTCGCTGCTCAATACGAAAGTTATATTTTGCCATGGGCCGTACTTTTGTCCGTACCCGTTGGGTTAATCGGTGTGTATCTCAGCATTGCTTTAATCGGCTTACAGAATAATATTTATGTACAAGTAGGCCTTATTATGTTAATTGGTCTATTAGCTAAAAACGCTATTTTAATTGTCGAGTTTGCCGTGCAGGAACGTAAAAAAGGATTGTCGATTACGTATGCTGCTATTAACGGAGCAAAATTAAGGTTACGCCCTATCCTGATGACCAGCCTGGCATTCGTAGCTGGACTCATTCCCCTCATGTGGACTGTAGGACCTTCAGCTATCGGCAACCATTCGATCAGTTACAGTGCAGCAGGAGGGATGCTATTTGGAGTGACCTTCGGGATATTTATCATTCCCGTCCTGTTCGTGGTATTCAAATCCCTCGATGAAAAAGTTAAAGCCATATTAAACAGGGAGGAAGAGTAAAATGGAATGGAAAAAGATAAAACAATGGAGTATCGGCGCTATTTTTGTTCTTATTCTCGTGCAGGGCTGTAAAACAGGGCATCAGTATAGCCGACCGGATCTTGATTTACCGGAAAATTATAGGGGAGACTTCACTATAGAAACAGCAGACACAGCAGGTATGGCGCATGTCCATTGGCAAGACTTCTTTCAAGATCCTATATTGAATGACCTTATCGATACAGCACTACAAAACAATAACGACGTAAAAACCGCATTGCTTAACCTGGAGATTGCCAATCGCCAATTGTTACAAAATAAAGCATCTTATCTTCCCGCCATCACAATGGATATAGCGACAGCCAACAAACAATGGCGATCGTCCGAGTTTGGTTCCACCCCTTCTTCCCGATGGTACGAACGCCATCAAACAGAGGCTCCTGATGACTGGTTTACCTATGTTTCACAATTCGGCACACAAATTAACTTCAGTTGGGAATTGGATATATGGGGCAAGATCAGCAATATGAATGATCAACTGCTGGCAAAATATCTGGATACCGACGAAGCCCGGAAAGCTATACAAACTAATCTAATTGCACAAATTGCGAAAGGTTATTTTAATTTGCTGATCTTAGACGCAAAAATAGAGGTGGCGAAACGAAATGTACAACTTAATGACAGTACATTCCGTATGATCAAGCTACAATATGAAGCTGGAGAAATCACAGCACTCGCTATGCAGCAAACAGAATCTCAACGTCTTTTGGCCGCCTCCCTCGTACCCGAATTGGAGAAAGAGATTATAATTCAGGAGAATGCTTTGCGCATGCTTATTGGACAATGGCCTAATGCTGTCAATCGTAGCCGTAATGTTGAACGTATCTTTGGCACAGCCGGAGAACCAAAAATAGGATCATACCGAATTCTTGGGGGGGGGGTAATGCTTTTTAAGCATATAATTTCAT
>JBEBVG010000194.1:0-4961 GCA_040392845.1 Sphingobacterium sp.
CAACAGCACCAGCTTCTTCTAATTGTTTTTTCAAAGCTTCAGCTTCGTCTTTAGAAACACCTGATTTCAATTCTTTAGGAGCTCCATCAACTAGATCTTTAGCTTCTTTCAAACCTAGACCTGCTAGATCCTTAACTAATTTAACTACTGCTAACTTCTGACCACCAGCTTCTTTCAAGATAACATCGAAAGATGTTTTCTCTTCAGCTGCAGCAGCTTCACCACCAGCAGCAGGACCAGCAACTGCAACAGCTGCAGCAGCAGGCTCGATACCGTATTCGTCTTTCAGGATATCAGCTAATTCTTTAACTTCTTTTACTGTTAAGTTTACCAACTGTTCAGCAAGTTGTTTTAAATCTGCCATTTTATTTTGATTTTTTTAATTTACTTTTAAATATTGTTGTTAATTAATGTACGAACGTTGTTTGTTTGATGAGGTGTTCGTTAGCCTCTTTGTTCTAAAGCTTTTACTAAACCTGAAACGGTATTTCCACCCGATTGAAGCGCGGAAATAACATTCTTCGCAGGAGATTGTAATAGAGCGATAACGTCTGCAACAAGTTCTTCCTTAGATTTAAGGGTGATCAAGGCGTCAAGTTGGTTGTCACCTACGAAAGCTGTCTCTTGGATATAAGCCGCTTTCAAAACAGGTTTGTCCCCTTCCTTACGCAATTGTTTGATCAACTTTGCCGGCGCGTTGCCTGTCTCTGAGAATAGGATCGTAGAAGCACCTTTGAGCACTCCGTTGATTTCTTCCGAATCTACCCCTGCTTCGACCAAAGCTTTCTTGATCAAGGTGTTTTTGGCCACCTGGATCACAATACCTTGCTCGTAACATTTGCGACGGATTCCATTGATCTTTTCAACAGTTAAATCAGCAGTGTCTGTAATGTAGAAATTACCGTACGATTTAATCTGCTCGGCCAAAGCTTGAACAATTTCTTGTTTTTCTTCTTTTCTCATGATTAAATACCTGCTACTGATTTAGTTTCGATATGAATACCCGGACTCATTGTTGAAGAGATGTAGATACTCTTAAAGTATGTTCCCTTAGCTGCTGAAGGTTTCAATTTTGCAATAGTCTGTAATACTTCTAATGCATTTTCGTAAATCTTCTCTGCCGGGAATGACACTTTTCCAACTGAAGTATGGATAATACCTGTCTTGTCGACTTTGAAATCTATCTTACCGCCTTTTACATCTGTCACAGCTTTACCTACCTCGGTAGTTACTGTACCAGTCTTAGGATTTGGCATTAAGTTTCGTGGACCTAATATACGACCCAATTTACCCACTTTCGCCATCACCGAAGGCATAGTAATAATGATATCAACGTCAGTCCACCCACCTTCAATTTTGCTGATATATTCGTCAAGACCTACATAGTCCGCACCTGCCGCTTTAGCCTCTTCCTCCTTATCAGGAGTACACAATACTAATACACGAACAGTCTTACCGGTTCCATGAGGTAATGTCGCAATACCACGAACCATTTGATTAGCTTTACGAGGATCTACGCCCAAACGAACGTCGATATCCACCGAAGCATCAAATTTGGCCGCCGTGATTTCTTTTACCAAAGCCGTAGCTTCCTGTAAAGAATACGTCTTACCAGCTTCAATTTTGGATAGTGCCGCTTTTTGATTTTTTGTTAATCTAGCCACTTTCTTAAACTGATTTCGTTAATTAATTTTTCCAAGGAGCGTCACCTGAAACAGTGATACCCATACTACGAGCTGTACCAGCTACCATACGCATTGCCGATTCTACACTGAATGCATTCAAATCCGGCATTTTATCTTTTGCAATAGCCTCCACTTGCTCCCATGATATAGCAGCAACTTTTTTACGGTTAGGCTCGCCAGAACCACCCTTTACTTTAGCAGCATCTTTCAACTGCACAGCAACCGGTGGTGTCTTGATGATAAAATCAAAAGATTTGTCGGCATAAACAGTGATAACAACAGGCAATACCTGGCCTGGTTTGTCTTGCGTACGAGCGTTGAACTGCTTACAGAAATCCATGATATTCACACCCTTAGCACCTAAAGCTGGCCCTACTGGTGGAGATGGATTTGCTGCACCGCCCTTCACTTGTAATTTTACTAACGCACTGACTTCTTTTGCCATCTTTCTGTGTTATTTAATTTGTTAAATGTTTGTTAGTAAGTTGGAAGCAATAACGTAACATTTAGTTTTCGTTCGGAACAAAGCATATTTTTGCAACAAAACGAGGTGCAAAGATATAGATAAGTTATGAATTACACAAGGGTTGCAGGATTATTTTTTTAATAGCTTTTACTTTGTAGATTTGTTCTATGACAAATATACTTATCGTTGGGATAGGAGGTGTTGGAGGATACTTTGGCGGACTGCTATCCCGGACATTCGAAAATCATCCCGATGTATCTATTCATTTTATGGCAAGAGGCCAGAACCTCGATGCGATAAAATCGCATGGACTTCATGTAAAATCTTCTCAGGAAGAATTTACAACCTTCCCCACGTGCATCTCCAGCAACCCGGCAGATTTTGGAAAGGTTGATTATATTATACTCTGCACTAAAAGCTATGATATTGAAGAAACGATAGCCCTCCTGACTCCCGCAGTGGCGGAACAGACAACCTTTGTCCCTCTGCTCAACGGTGTAGATAGTAGCGACCGCATACGGAGCATGTTTCCAAACCACCTCGTCGCCGATGGTTGTGCGAATATTATAGCGCGACTGATATCTCCGGGCGTCATTGAGAATTTCTCGGACTTCAAAACGATACGTTTTGGTGTGCAGCATACCAATGATCCGCGTCTGAACAAACTTCAGCAGCTATTTGAAGAGGCGGGAATACTGGCGAAGCTTACTCAGAATATTTGGACAGCCATATGGGAGAAATTTATCTTTATTTCTACCGCGGCAACAGCGACATCCTACTACAATAAAAATTTCGGAGAGATCCGGGATAACGCCACCTATCTAGCGGATCTTAAGCGATTAATAGCAGAGGTCTGTCTATTGGCTAAGCATAAGGGAATCGAAATATCCGACAATGTGATGGAGAAAACACTACAGATGTTTAACCAGGCACCTGTCGGCTCAACAGCCTCCATGCATTCGGACTTTTTAAGCAATAAAGGCAAAACTGAGTTGGCCTCATTGACGGGGTATGTTGTAAAGGAAGGTCAGCACTACCAGTTGGATATGCCTACCTATACAAAGATGTATACCTATCTATCAAAACCTGAACAGGCATATCATTTTCCTCTTTAAATACAAGTCCAAGTCAGCGAGGAATCATAGAAAACTGACATTTTCCATATGATTATTTGTAATATAGGTTATCAAGTAGCGTTCCCCTTTACTTTCAAAGAAAATATACCAAGTAGTATGGTTATTAGCTTTGTAAAAAACATACTTTGAACCATACCGCATAAGTCTGTCGGGTGTCTGTTTAGAAGGAAAATTTACGAGATCAAATTCAATGAAATCGTAAATCTTTGACACATACAGCTGCGCAGATTTCTCATAGCCAAAATATTCTTTTTCGAAAAGAATCCTGACAAGATCTTCAAGGTAATCAGTTACATCTTGCTGAAGTATAACTACCTTTTCCAAGGTAGCGATTTTATGAAGTCAGCTGTCTTTTTTCTTGCTTCATTTATGGGAAGACCTTTTTCCCATTCTCTTTCGAAATCGAAAAACTCAGCTTCACTCTTCTTTATCCTTTTAATTTGTTCAATAATAAAAGGATTGTCCAGAGAATTTATCCATTGAATGATCTCTTTTTTTTCAACCGCTATATCCATTTCAATCCGTTTTGATTTATCAAAGTTAATAATTTCTGAACATATTATTTCAAAACAAGCTTTGTAGGGATGATGACTTCCTGGGGAGCCATAGGCTCTGTACTTTGCAGTATCTCAAACAAGATTTCTGCTGCTTTACGTCCCTGCTCGTCAGGATATTGCTCGATATTGCCCAATGGCGGATTTTCGATGTATTTCCATAAGGGATAGTTCGCAAAGCTGATAAAATGCATCTCCTGACCGATGCCAATACCCTTTTGGCGGGCAAACTTCATGACATCCAACGTAATGAAATCACTACAGGAGAGTACAGCTGACGGGCGTTCGGAGAAAGCACATATCTGATCCAAAGCAGCTTTATTCCCTTCCTCCGTCAAATCGGTATGCACAACATACTTATCTTCAAAAGCAATTCCACTTTTTTCCAGTGCCTCTTTAAAGGCTTGCGTCCGCACGGCAGAGGCCAATAGATTTTCAGGTCCGTTGATCATGGCGATTTCCCGGTGACCTCGTGTCACAAAAGCATCGACAGCTTCATGGACTCCCGCGACAAGATCACTTTGCACCTTATGGACTCCTTCAATATCGGGTACCACGTCAAAGAAAACAACAGGTATTTCAGCACTTTCCAAGACGCTCATAAAGCCAAGGTCCCTGCTATTTTTAGCGAGCGACATCAACACGCCATCTACCCGATGTTTTTTGAAGGTCTGCACGATTTTCATTTGCCGCTCAGGGTTATCCAGAGACTGGCCCAAAATAACAGTATAATGATGTTGGTCGGCCAAGTCTTCAATAGCGCTGATGGCAGCCGAAAAAAAAGGTTCAGATAGGTTGGGCAGCACGACACCTATGGTATAAGTCTTCCGCTGTTTAAAAAATATAGCTGTCTGATTAGGCTCATAATTCAGCTCTTCGGCCATTTTCTTTACACGCATGGTCGTAACCAGGCCAATGCTAGGATGATCATTCAACGCACGTGAAACAGTAGAAGGTGAGATTTTCAACTTACGTGCTATTTCTTTGATTGTTGTTGGCTTACCTGCTTTTGACATACCTATCTGTTTTTAGTCACCGAATCATTAAACTTGAACATACCGTAATCACTTGCCCGATGGCCAATTGATCTTATACTTTTCATACGGTCGGCCTGGGACTG
>JBEBVG010000195.1:0-4954 GCA_040392845.1 Sphingobacterium sp.
TGTCACAATGTATGTATGCAGTGGTGTTCCGAATAATTGCAATGTATCATTGCGTGTATGCGATGACACACTGCATGCACGCAACGTTTTATTGCATACATACTTTATAGCATTGTATATACGCAATGTTACACTGTAAACACGCAATGTCACATTTCATATATGCACCGGGTCAATGTATGTATGCACCGGGTCAATGTATATCTTCAATGAAGCAACTTATGTTGCGTTTCCCGGAAAATAATCATCCGGGGAAGCATCCTTTCATGCTGCATACTCCCTGCATGTCTGCGATGTCATCTTGGTAGCATATATGGACTCCTTGCATACACATCGCACTATACCTCTTCTGATGTAGCACCGACAAGCTGTTGTCAGTATCACTATTCCTAATCTAATAATTTTGCAGAAAAATGGCAAAGCAGCTATCCTATGGGATAAAGAATATGCGTATTTTGCGCCCGATTTAAGTATATTCACATTTTGTTGAATAAAAAAAACAATAAGTATAGCACAAATATGAAAATAGGCATAGTTTGTTATCCCACCTTTGGAGGTAGCGGAGTAGTAGCGACGGAGCTGGGTAAAGGACTGGCATCCAAAGGTCACCAGGTACATTTCATTACCTATAGTCAGCCGGCACGACTGGATTTTTTTTCGGAGAATTTATTCTATCATGAAGTGTCTGTTTCCCAATATCCACTTTTCGATTTCCCTCCTTACGAGTCGGCACTGGCCAGCAAGCTTGTGGATGTCGTACGATTTGAACAGCTGGATGTTCTACACGTACATTATGCTATTCCCCATGCATCCGCGGCTTATCTCGCTAAGCAAATCTTAAAGACCTACGGCATAGATATACCTGTGGTGACCACTTTACACGGTACCGACATCACATTGGTAGGCAGGGATAAAAGTTTCAAGCCCGTGGTGACCTTTTCCATCAATGAGTCGGATGGCGTCACGACCGTTTCAGAAAGCCTTCGACAAGAAACTTCTGCTTTTTTCGACATTATCCGGGAAATAAAAGTTATACCCAATTTTGTCGATCTCCATCGCTTTGTCAACAAAAAACGGGAGCATTTTAAGCGCGCTATAGCACCGGGTGATGAAAGAATATTAATACATACGTCTAACTTCCGGAAAGTAAAGAACATCAGCGACGTAATACGTATCTTCCATGAGGTGAATCAAAAGATTCCCAGTAAATTGCTGATGGTGGGTGATGGTCCGGAAAGAGGAAATGCCGAAGAACTTTCCCGTCAACTGGGGATTTCGAGCGAGATACGCTTTCTGGGTAAACAGGACGCGATAGAAGAAATATTGTCGGTATCTGACTTATTTTTGATGCCTTCCTCTTCGGAGAGTTTTGGTCTTGCCGCATTAGAAGCTATGGCTTGCAGTGTTCCTGTTATTTCATCCAATACGGGTGGTCTGCCCGAGCTCAACGTGCAGGGCACAACAGGTTTTTTGAGCGACATCGGCGATGTGAGTGCTATGGCAAAAAATGCTATTTATATATTGGAAGATTGTGACAGGCTGGGAAAATTCAAAAAAGCAGCTTATGAAAGAGCAAAAGATTTTGAGCTGGCACGTATACTGCCGCTCTATGAAGCATGCTATCAAGAAGCGATAGATCATGTAAAAAAATAAAAACAAAATTATATCTTTGCCTTTTGGAAACACTCCAAAAACACGCAATAATGAAATATAAACGTATCCTACTCAAACTTAGCGGTGAAGCCTTAATGGGCGATCAAAATTACGGTATCGACATCAACCGGGTTGCTCAATACGCAAATGATATTAAAGAAATTCATGCACAGGGATTAGAGATCGCTATCGTCATCGGCGGTGGCAATATTTATCGCGGACTGAGTGCTGAAAAAGCAGGTATGGATCGTGTACAAGCCGACTATATGGGCATGTTGGCAACTGTGATCAATAGTATGGCTTTGCAGGATGCACTAGAGAAAGTAGGGTTAAAAACCCGCCTGTTGACGGCCATTAAGATGGAACAGATCTGTGAGCCTTTCATCCGTAGAAGAGCAGTACGTCACCTGGAAAAGGGGCGGATCGTCATATTCGGCGCCGGCACGGGAAACCCTTATTTTACCACAGATACGGCGGCTTCATTGCGTGCAATAGAAATTAATGCCGATGCAGTGTTGAAAGGCACCCGTGTCGATGGTATTTACTCGGCGGATCCTGAAAAAAATCCTGACGCTACACGTTTCGATAACATTTCATTCACCGAAGTATACCAAAAAGGCCTCAATGTCATGGACATGACCGCTTTCACTTTATGTCAGGAGAACAATCTACCCATTATCGTTTTTGATATGAACAAGCCTGGCAATTTAAAGAAACTGGCAGAGGGCGAACATGTAGGCACAATAGTCAGCTAACGAACATAAACATATAGACATATGAACGAACTGATATCCCTAGAACTGGAAGATTGCAAAGAAAAAATGGCCAAGGCGGTAACGCATACCGAATCGGAACTCACAAAAATACGTGCGGGCAAAGCCAACCCATCCATGTTGGATGGCATCAATGTTGACTATTATGGATCAGCAACTCCCTTATCTCAAGTAAGTAACATCAACACGACGGATGCACGTACGATTATTATTCAACCCTGGGAAAAGAATCTTTTGGGAACTATCGAAAAAGCAATCATAGACTCCAATATCGGACTGAATCCACAAAATGATGGCTCCATTATACGTTTAGTTGTTCCTCCTTTAACGGAAGAAAGACGACGTGACCTGGTAAAAAAAGCAAAGGAAGAAACCGAAAAAGGACGCGTATCCATCCGTAACATTCGTAAGGACACCAATGAGTCTATCAAAAAGCTCAAAAATGACGGCGCTTCGGAAGATGAAATTAAGGTAGGAGAAGGTGAAGTTCAAAAACTGACCGATCTTTATATCTCCAAAGTAGACCAACTGGCAGAATTGAAAGAAAAAGATATTATGACGGTATAATTTTTTTTATCTTTATTCTTTCAACAACGATAAACCCATGTATAAATCAAGAAGGGATTTTATTAAAAATGCAGGACTAGGGCTTGCTGGCACCTGGATCGGTTCTTCTTTTTTGGCTTCATGCCAGAATCTAACAAAATCCAAAGGCACAGGCCCTTTTGCTCATATTGGTCTCCAGCTTTATACCCTAAGAGACTTATTACCTCAAGACACAAAATTGACACTGGAAACTGTGGCCAAAATTGGCTATAGCCATGTGGAGACTTATGGTTTAAATCTTGCTACCGGCAAGTACTGGGATGCAGTTCATGTAGAAGAGCTCTATAAAATACTCGAAGATAATGGACTGAAGACACATAGTGGCCATTATGATCTGTCAAAGTATTTGAGTAAAAACCATGAAGATAAGGAAAGTATTGAGCAGTATATCGAAGCTGCTCACCGACTGGGACAAAAATATATCATTGCTCCTGTTCCTCCTATGTTTGACTTGAATAATTTGACCATATCTGATTATCAATATGCTGCGGAACAGCTCAATAAGGCTGGCGAGATGGCAAAAAAAGCCGGTATTAAGATGGGCTATCACAATCATTTCTGGGAATTTCGGAATTTTCCAAACGGTACCAAAGGGCTGGATATTCTCTTAGCTTTCACCGAGCCGGAACTTGTCGCATTTGAACTGGATATTTATTGGGCGGAAAAATCGGGTATCAACCCTGTGTCTTACTTCAACAAGTTCCCAGGTCGATTCCAACTGTGGCATGTCAAGGATATGGACCGTGCCTATACAACATCTGTTATCGGCGAGCCTTATGACACCATGCCGTTGGACAGCATTACCTCCAAAGAAGTGAAATTTGCAGAAGTGGGCAGTGGGTCAATCAATTATATACAGTTAATAGATAACGCCGAAAATGCCGGACTTCAGTATGCTTTTGTGGAGCAGGATCAAATATACCTTCCTAACAAATTTGAAAGCATAAAGAAAAGTTATGATTATGTGCAAAAGCATCTAGCGAAGTAGAATATGGTGTAAAACTATCTCACGTTTTTTTTGTTTATATCCTAAAAACATATGATGATGAGAGCAACACAAATAATTCTAATGGCGATGATCCTTTTGCAAATGACAAGCTGCGCTGTGATCGAAGGAATTTTCAAGGCGGGCGTTTGGTCCGGAATCATAATGGTTGTCATTGTCGTCGCCGTCGTTCTTTGGATACTTGTTAAGTTATTTGGAGGGCGGCGAGGGTAATCCCGAAAATACTGCCCGTAGCATCTCCCTTTTACCAGGTGCGCCGGGTGCTTTTTCAACGGTAAATCCTAATGTTTTCATGCTTCGCTTTAAATTCCCTGTAATGGCGTAGGTGACAAATACACCGCCGGGTTTTAGGTATTTTGTGATATGGGCCAATGTTGTATCATTCCACATTTCAGGTTGGTGCACCGCTGCAAAGGCGTCGAAATAAATGATATCAAAGCATCGTTGAGTTTCAAAGCTCAATACTTCTGTATGTGCAATATGGAGGCTGATCGTATCATTTAGCTGCACGCATTCCTGACACGCCTGGCGATAGTTATCTGTAAGATCACACCAGATATTGTTGTCAACATAGTTCTCATACCCCATTTGACGAATGGTTTCTAGGGGAAGCGGAAAGGCTTCTATACCAAAATAGTCCAACTTTATGTGATGTTGTGTACAATAATCTGCCGTAAGCAAAAAATTGAGGCCCGTACCAAAACCCACTTCCAACACTGAAACTGAGTCCTGCTGGTTTTCCCGCGCCAGAAAAAACTGCAATCCTGATTTTAAAAACACATGCTTGCTTTCCTGCAAAGCACCATGTCTGGAATGATAATGTTCACCTATTTCGGCTTGGTAGAGTGTTTTCGATCCGTCTGCTGTTGTTACAAAATCCATGGTCTGTGGGTTTTCGCCCAAAGCTAACCAAAAA
>JBEBVG010000196.1:0-4892 GCA_040392845.1 Sphingobacterium sp.
GTCTACCAACGGCTTTAGACGATCTATTTCAAGTTTTGCATTTTTAAGTTTCGCTTTAGCCACTTGCTCCGTCGCGATCATATTGTTGAGGTTTTCCTGATATGTAGAGGGGTCGATTTTAAATAATTTCTGTCCCTTTTCTACATACTCTCCTTCATCTACATAAATCTCCTGCAGCAGTCCCTCCACTTGTGGACGTATTTCGACATTGACTTTACCCTCAATATTACCGATATAATCTTTGACAGTAATTGCATCGGATGATTGTACCGTATGGATGGGAAGTGCTAAGGGCTTGGTCACATTTTCTTTTGATACACCCGATATGCAATTGGATAATAAAAAAATTGATATACTGATTATTCCTAAAACTAAAACGCCAATGATTACGGTCCCTCTCTTCTTCACTTTATACATTTATCTATCTCTTTCTTTTTACTGGTTTCTATTTGCAACATTATTGTTACCGATTAACGTGTTGTAATAGGCAATTATTGTGCCATTTAACAAAATTTAAGATTTTAATGGCACATGATGCTTTTAAGAAAGGCAGATAAAATAAGAATTAAGCTAAATCTGTTCTTTAACAGCAAACTTCTTGTGCTTCCGTTTAGATATTTTTTCGGTGTTTACTGGCTGAGGTATTTTAATATAGTAGCCTGTTCCGTCATATTCCCGTTTACGCGGGTGGGATTTACATTCGTTCGAGCAACAGCCGTCCATTTCCCAGCCACATTCATTACATTGTGTGAAGTGTTCATTACATTCGGGATTCGCACAGTTGATCATCTTTGGGGTGGTCTTACCGCAGTTTTTGCATGTGGAGACAATTACTGGGTTAACGGAATTGACCTCTACAGTTACACGGTTATCGAAGACGTAACATTTGCCTTCGAAATCTTTCCCTCCAGCTTCCTTTCCATACTTAATAATGCCACCATGCAGCTGATATACATCTTCAAAACCTTCTTTCAACAGAAGTGCAGAAGCTTTTTCACATTTGATGCCACCTGTACAATACGTCAATATTTTCTTATCCTTATATTTTTCGAGCTCTTTGATTTTTTCAGGAAATTCGCGAAAATTTTCAATGTCTAAAGTAACTGCATTTTTGAAATGTCCCACGTTATGTTCATAGTTCGAACGCACATCTAATATCACCACATCCTCAAGGTCTTTCATCTCCATAAACTCCCTAGGTTCCAGATGTTTTCCAGTTTGTTTGTTCGGATCGATTTCGGATGGATTGCGAAGCCCTGAGTGTACAATCTCAGGTTTGTAACGACAGTGCATCTTAATGAAAGAAGGTTCCTCTACAGAATCGATTTTAAAATCTGTCTTTGCAAAACGAGGATCAGCATGTATAGCATCCATATATATTTTGCAGGCTTCTGATGTTCCTGATACGGTACCATTTAAACCTTCGTCGGCCACAATAATACGTCCGACTAAGTCTAACGATTTGCAAAAGTCTAAGTGATCTGCAGCAAACTGTTCTGCATTTTCAATAGGGCTGTAACAGTAGTACAGCAATGTTTGATAGTGTTCCATATGTCATTGATACCGCTGCAAACGGCGTTTAATGTAAATTATGGCACAAAGATACGTAAAAGAAAAAAAACAAAATTGACTATAGTCACTTTTTGGTAAGAGGCTTCAATAAATATTCTAGCCCGTTGAGTTTGATTTCATAGAGTGTAGCCAGTTGCATACCGAGTTTCCCGGGAGGGAATCCCTTATTATGGAACCAAACGAGGTAAGCCTCAGGCAGTGTGTGCAAGGGCCAATCTTTATATTTCCCAAAGGGCATCTTAGCACTTACCAGTTCTGTCAAAATATCAGGATTAAATAAAGTATTCTCTTGTTTTGCCATTATGATACTGTATTTGATGAGTGTTGATATATAGGAAATGATAAGTAAAAAGTCGTACCACGTTCTTTTTCAGATTCAAACCAGATCTTCCCATTCTGTAATAACATATATTCTCGGCATAAAGTTAATCCTATGCCAGTACCTTGTTCATTATTGGTCCCCAAGCTGCTCTTCGTGCTAAAATCAAATAACTGATCATATTTTTCGATAGGGATTCCCTGTCCATTATCCTTGATGGAAATCAAACAGTAGTTTTCTTGTAGCTGGGCTGTAAATCTTATTTCTCCGGTATTAGGTGTGAACTTAACAGCATTATACAGAATATTGCGAACAATAAGATTTAGCATATCCCGATCCGCAAGTATAAGCATATCGTCTTTAAAATGATGATTTAATATAATTCCTTTTCTTGAGGCGATCAGTCTTAAGTGTGTTATCGTAGATGAGACTTCTTTTATTAAGTTTAGGGGTTGGAGGTTTATATGCGGAGTTTCCATTTGGTTTCTGCTCCAATACAAGAGATTGGTTAGAAGTTCCTGTGTGTTACGCGTAATATCCAACAGCTTATTTTCAATAATTTTTTTTTCCTTCTTGTCCAGATCTACGGAACTCATCATCTCTAAATATTGATGTACGTTTGCTAATGGAGTTCTTAGATCATGTGAAATTATAGAAAATAGTTTGTCTTTTTCTTTATTAATTTTTTTCAGGGCTTCGGCTCTCTCTATCAGCATTTTTCTCTGTTGTACATAAGACCGCAACAAATAACTTGTTCCAGTGTATATCAACAAGATAGTAATGATATAGGTAAAATAACTATCGATAAAAAAAGCATCTCTACTCGGATAATCGCCGGTTAACAGATCTGGTTTTATATATTCAGAAAGAATTAAAATCCCTACCAGCAACGAATTTCCAATGAACACATAAATTAACTTGCTCCTGTAGGATACGACTGTTATAAAAAATAAAGAAGCGGTATATAACAATAAAGAGGGACCCTTTATTCCCTGGTTGATAAAATAATTTAACGCTAAAAGGATGTGTATCTCCCATGCGGATATAAGGATAGCTAGTTTTTGTTTTCCTTTAAATCTGCTGACATAATATAAGAAAGACTGCAGTAAGAATATGCTTAACGAAATTAGTGCAGCTTGTCCTAAACCGATATATAAATTTAAAAAAAAGGTTAAGGCTGCACCAATGATGGCTATTAATGAAAAAGCATGAAATATTCGGGTTTCAAGATCCAATTCATCACTATCTCCTACCCAAAAATCAAGTTTTTGTTTTATTCTTCTGAAAAAATATTTAGTAATCATCCAGTCGTAAATAGCAGGATAAAGATATTGAAAAAATCATCATTCCCTTGTTTTACCGTGCGAAATACGATATTTAAGCATTCTAAATGCGATGACAATATGATTGAAGATATTAGGAAAAGTGCCGTAATACTTTTTGAAAATATCATATCGTTCTTTTAAGCTTTGACGATGTCTCTTTTTGGATAGACCGCCTACCAGATATTTGACGACATAACTATTTACATTTTTAGCACTCCTTGCTTTCCGGGCCGCACGAATGACCCAATCGATGTCGCTGCTTAGCTGATATTGCAAATTATAGGGTTCGGCAATGCTTCTTTTGATATAAATGGCCTGATGACAGATATTCATACCATATCGGAAAGATTGCCAGTCAAAGTTGACCGGTACCCGATGTCTTCTATCACCTATAATATGTCGCTGCTCATTGACGAGCTTTGTTTCTCCATAGATAATATCAGCGCCTTTCCCTTCTTCTACAACATTTTGGATTGTATTATCGTCAAAAAGCTCATCACCGGAATTCAAGAAAAGCACATAGTCTCCCGAAGCTGTTGCGAGGCCTTTATTCATAGCATCGTATATCCCTCTGTCTTTTTCAGAAATTACGACGTTGATCCGGTCGCGATAATTATTGATGACATCCAGCGTGCCATCTGTAGAAGCTCCATCAATGACGATATATTCTATATTCGGGTATGTTTGGCTGATTACCGACCGGATGGTGTATTCGATATCCCTCACGTTATTATAGACGACGGTGATAATAGATATTTTGGGGTTGTTCACGATTATTTTTGATATAATTGATGCCATTTGTTAATCAAAAAACGCCATCCTCTGTTAAATAAAGAACCTTTACGATGTTTGAAATAAGTCTTCATAGCTTTATTGGCATGTGGATTTTCCGTTATTTCGTCTGGGAAATACAAAACTTTTGTTTGCTGTATCTCTGTATTAAACATATCGCTTATCGACGAATGTACGCCTGTTCCATCATGACCAATATTATCTAGCAAGGAATATGTTGTTTGTAAAGCCAAGCCTTCCTTTAAAAATACTGATGCATACCATCTGATAGCCCAGGAATTTATCAATCCTTTTTGCTGAAGTTTCATTTGTTTCCAGAAGTTCATTGTATTGTCAAAGGTGAAATTCTCGACTTTCCTGTTGTCAAATTGATTTATCAGTTTATCGATATCCTTTTCGAAATATCCCCAAGACTGTTTCCATGTTGCCCAAGCTTGACTCATTGTTAATCGCGTAAAAAAAGTTTCTGGTAGATTAGAACGGTCTATGTTATACATATAAGCACCGATATGCATGACTTTTTCGTTATCCTGATATTTTGTAAGTGCAGCATTAAAGTAGTCTAAAGCATAAGGTGCTAATAGGACATCATCTTCTAAAATGATAGCCTTTTCGTGCTGGTCGATCACTTCCGTGACACCATCAATTACATTGGATGCTAGTCCAAGATTTTGAGGTCTATGAGTAATATTTACTTCTTTGAAAGGCCATTTTTGGTTAATAACGGATCGAACTTCCATTACTTTGTTCTGGTCCTTCGAAGATTTTGGTCCATCAGAAAATATATATAAAACAGACTCCTGTGCAATCGGGTTCTCTGAGAGTCTTGTTAAAGTCTTAGCGGTGTGTTCAGGTCTATTATAAACAAAGAGGACAATAGGGGC
>JBEBVG010000197.1:0-4836 GCA_040392845.1 Sphingobacterium sp.
CGATAATTACGCAAAAACCGGAGGTCCCCGTAAGTAATAGTGTTGAGGGGTATACGAGTGAAAGGTGAAATAATACGGTTTATAGAAAATATAAGGAAACTCTTGAAATAGGGGAGTTTCAAAGACAACGAAGTCTGTTTCTATAAACGAACCATGAAAAAGTACATTGAGATATTGAATCTCAGCATCACTTTTATGGTGATGTTTGGGTGTTTTTTTTGTAAAGTCATAAGGGTGAATGTGGGTGACAATTTCGCCCTTTGAGGTGACTTCCTTGTGGATAAATACAATGCCGCTGATGATGATGAGTGTCATCCATCCTGCCAGGAGGGATGCAATCAGTCTGCGGTATGAGGTCAATGTATGTATCACTGTTGCTAGCTAGTATAGACTCTCTATAGTATTAGTTTGTTATGATTGTCGGGGAAGACCAGCTTTGGCTGATAACTTCTGGCTTCCTCTCTATCCATAAGTGCGTATGAAATGATGATAACAATATCGCCTACCTGCACCAGGCGTGCTGCAGCCCCATTGAGACAGATGGTTCCGGTGCCACGCTGGCCTGGTATGACATACGTTTCCAGCCGTGCACCATTATTGTTGTTTACAATCTGTACTCTTTCGTTGGCTATGATATCCGCTGCATCCATCAGATCCTCGTCAATAGTGATGCTCCCCACATAATTCAACTCAGCTTCGGTAACGCGAACCCGGTGAATTTTCGATTTCATTACTTCGATCATCATGGTACAAAATTAACTTATTTTGAGCACAATCATGCAAAAAGAAACATATTATCGATCAGGCGCACTCCTTCTACCCAGGCTGCAACAAGCGCAATATAATTTCCCTCAGGGGATGTAGCTGTTGCTTCTTCCAGCGTGCCAGTCTCGCAAATAGCGAAATATTCAAGTTCTACACCATCGGCATCTTCAATGATATTGCTGCCAATTTGTTTGAGTACAAGTGGAGATGCATGCAGAAAATCGTTCTTTACTGTTTTTAAAGCTTTGGATAACACGAGCGCTTTTTTCCTTCCATTCTCCGATAAGCGTACATTCCTGGAACTGAGCGCCAATCCGTCTACATCACGAACAATGGGACAAACAACTAATCGTACGGATAGTTTTGTAAGATCTACCATCCGTTGGATCACCATAATTTGCTGGAAATCTTTTTGACCAAAGCAGGCTATATCCGGTTGTACAATCTGAAAGAGCTTATAAACCACTTGTGTTACACCCTGAAAATGACCAGGACGATGGAGGCCTTCCCAGACTTTATCCAGCTGACCTAAATCAATATGCCATATTTCTCCTGTATCAGGATATATTTCTTCAACGGAAGGTAAAAAAAGGATATCGCAGTTGACTGATTTGAGCAGTGAAATATCCTGCTCGACCGGACGGGGATATTTTTCCAGATCTTTAGGATCATTGAACTGAGTAGGGTTGACGAAAATGCTACAGACAACCGTATCGGCCACATGCTGAGCCTCTTCGATAAGTGATAGATGTCCTTGATGTAATGCCCCCATAGTCGGTACCAACGCTATTTTTCGATCGCTACGGTAGGTGTCGAGATATGCCCGGAGTTCTTTTTTTGTTGTAAAGATTTCCATAAGAAACTAGCGTCAAAATAGGGGGCAAAATTGCATAATATATTTGTAATTAGAAAGCTATATTTTTCGGTTAATTGTAAAATCTAGATATTATTCGTACCTTTGTGAACCAAATCTAAGGAGTCACGTAAAAAATAAAAGTAATTGGAGATGGCAAAAACGAAAATATTGTTTGTTACGCATGAGATGTCGCCTTTCCTTGAAATTAGTAAGATTGCTGAGATAACACGCCAGTTACCGCAGGCTATGCAAGAGAAGGGATTTGAAATTCGTATCCTGATGCCTCGCTTCGGTAATATCAATGAGCGGAGAAATCGTCTACATGAGGTAATAAGGTTGTCGGGAATGAATATCGTGGTGGACAACAATGACAATCCATTGATTATTAAAGTAGCTTCCTTGCCTTCGGCGCGTATGCAAGTATACTTTTTGGATAATGAAGAGTATTTCCAGCGCAAGAAAGTATTTAGGGATGATCAGGGAAAATTCTTTTCGGATAACAATGAACGCTCTCTTTTCTTCTGCAAAGGTGTATTGGAAACCGTAAAAAAACTGGGCTGGTCTCCGGATGTGGTGCATTGCCACGGGTGGTTTACGGCTATGGTGCCTATGTATGTAAAGACGATGTACCAGGACGATCCTACCTTTAAAGATGCTAAAGTGTTTTACTCGCTTTTCGAAGAAGATTTCGGCAATGACAGCTTGGGAAGCAAATATGGTGAAATGCCTGCCCAGGAGGATGTGTCGCCCGAAGATTCGAAAGTATATGGTTCGGGTAGTTATGTAGATGTATATAAAGGAGCTTTAGCCTATACGGATGTTGCGGTGTTAGCGGATCAGGATATTCCTGCTGAAATTCTCCAATATATCGAAGGTAATGATATAAGGGTCTTTAGACCAGCATCGGACGAAGATTATGAAGCTTATTCGGTTTTATATGAAGAGTTTGCATCTGAAGAAGTAGAAGCCTGATAAAAAAGGTATAAGATAAACACGAAAAGCTGTCATATTGGCAGCTTTTTGTGTTTATAAGAGAATGATTTTTTCTATTGTAGAGACCCTTTTGTAATATGCGATCACATCGTCAGCATCGTTTACAAAGGTTTCGACCGTGAGCGCATTGTATTTTCCGGTTTTAGAATCCTTCGATTGAATCTTTGTGCTTGGATGCTGAAATATTTTTTCAATTTCGTCTTTCGAAACCTCACTCGCAGGTAAAATGAATTTGAAGGTGTATAATGTGGGAAATTGCTCTACACTCTTCAATTTTTCCCGGAATGCGCTATAAAAATCTTTACTGTTGTCATTTTGGATATCCTGTACATTGATATGCCCTTTGTTTTTCATTATTTGCTCCTTTCTTTTTGCCGTCATCCTCAGATTTGACTAATCGTTTTAGACACAACCTGAGTATAATAACCATAGTCAATAAATGTGCCTATTGTTCTTTTTAATAAAAGATGAAGTAGGTGTTTGTCTATTTTTTAGTTAGTTTAGCAGCAATTCGCATGATGAAGAAAAAGAAACTCTCTATAAGTGATGTTGCAAAGGCTACCGGTGTCTCAGTGACTACGGTCTCCCTGGTATTGAATGATAAAGGCGTGGGATGGATTAGTCCCGGTGTAATCCGTAAAGTAAAGGACTATGCAAAAAAAGTAGGATATAGCCCTAATCCTGTCCTCCGAAAAAGAAACGTAAATACATCGAAAGTATTTGGTATATTGGTTGAGCATATAGCCAATCCTGCACAAAGCGAACTTGTGTTTCAGCTAGAGAACATAGCGAGACAAGCCGGCCATTATACGGTTACCGTAAGTATGAATGGTAATCCTGCGATGGGGGAAAAGTTGGTGCATCTGCTGGAGGAAAAAGAAATGGATGGTTATGTGTTGATGGGGTTTGAGAACATGGAGCGTTCTTTGCAACGAATAATAGATCGTAAAAAGCCTGTGGTGCTATATGACTGTC
Organism: Sphingobacterium sp.; assembly: GCA_040392845.1. Lineage (GTDB taxonomy): Bacteria > Bacteroidota > Bacteroidia > Sphingobacteriales > Sphingobacteriaceae > Sphingobacterium. The sequence continues at coordinate 3,590 of JBEBVG010000197.1, forward strand.
AAGCTGTGGATAAGCAAGTTCCGGTGATATGTACAGATTATCATGCTGCAGTGGTGAGTGCGATAACGAAGTATTTTGATATTCATCGGCAAGCCCGGCTAGGACTGATAGCTTGTTCATCAAACACGCACAGTGTGAGAGCGTTTTTGGAAGGGTATATGCAAGTTATGGATCTTCATTCACGTGATGTACTGATAAAGAAAGTATCGTCGAAATTAAGCGATGCTGATATCGAAAGTCAGATCGATGATTTTGTGCGAGACAACCGGTTAGATGCGGTTATGTTTGCAACAGGGCAACTTGCCCGAATCGGAACCGGAACCGTGCGGAGTGAACAGATAATAAAGTTGGAGCAGGACATCTGTTCAATTGCAGAAAATATTATCAAAAGCCTTTTGGCGCAGATTCGGCGATAATTACTTTTTAGGTACAAACTTCATAGACAGCGAATTGACACAGTGACGGGTATCCTTAGGCGTTAAGCCTTCTCCAAGAAACACATGTCCGAGGTGACCCCCACATTTATTACATAATATTTCTGTTCTTCTACCATCTGCATCTGTTATCCGTTTTATTGCACCAGGAATCTCATCGTCGAAGCTTGGCCAGCCGCAATGTGATTCAAATTTATCTTCCGAGCGATATAATGGGGCATTACACCTTTTACAAATGTAAACGCCTGTTTCCTTGTTGTTTAGAAGTGCTCCCGTAAAAGGTCTTTCTGTCCCTTTGTGTACAATAATATGCTCTTCTTCAGGAGTTAACTTATTATAAATTGTAGTGTCCATAGTTGTTGAATCTTGTTTTGTATGATTATTTGCACAGGCGCTTAAAGCCATCCCAACAAAAATAATCAAACACCCTATTACATTTGTCATAAATTCTCTAATTTACGTTATAATTTCTATACAAAAATGATGCTAATAATTATAATATGAATGATTCATCACTTTTTGTCTACTTCTTTATTTGCTGTACTGTTTTATTTTGCTCAACCTATATAGAATATTGGCTCAGGCTATAAAAATACGCATTATTTGAATTATTTAGAATGGTTTTAAATTGATAATTTGCGTCATTAAATTGTCAGGGATTGCTTATAAAGTCCTACTTTTGTGCATTGTTAAGGTAAAAAATCGGCCTAGCAAGGAAGTAAAGTAATTTTTATATTCATAAATAAATAGTATAAAGTGCTAAATATGAGAAATATCTCATCCGTTTTGGGAAGGCTTGCGAAGTCAGTATCG
>JBEBVG010000198.1:0-4821 GCA_040392845.1 Sphingobacterium sp.
TGGCTGGAAAGCAGAAGTTAGCGATGGATCTACAAGTAGATTATGAGGCTTTTAAAGCGTATTTGTTGACGAATAGGTAGTACCTGTCAACTCCGGGTTCGACCATAGTCATTTTTACACACCTTAATAATGTATACATAGTACTATGTATGATGATCGCTTTTGTTGAGAGGTTAATGTCCTTTACGCTTACTGTTTGTCCAGATAACGACAGCAAGAATGCCGATGACGCCGATCCACTGCAATAAGGATACTGTTTCGGAAAGGATGGTGTAGGACATCACCACGGCGACAGGTAATTCTACTGCACTGAGGATACTCCCAAGGGAAATGCCGATCTTGGGCATTCCGTAGGCAAAAAGTAAAGGAGGAAGTACCGTACCAAAGAGCGAAAGTAGAAGTCCGTAATAGATGATACGGCTATTGGTTTCCAACAGGATCAAGCTAACAGGCTGTAACACCGTAAAGACAAGTATACATGCGCCAGTAATCATCAACGCACTTTTTTGAACAGGTGGATAGTCGTTGCCGACTTTGCCATTGACAATGATAAAGATCGCATAAGCAATAGCGGCCAGCATACCATAGAGGATACCGATGGGATTTATTGTTTGAATAGTAGTTTCAAATACACCTGTAGCCAGTAATGTCGCAACGAGTATGCCTATAATGCCTAAAACTTGTTTTTTTGTTGCTTTTTGCTTGAATACCGCAAAATTAATAAGAGCGCTGACCCATATAAATTGCATCAGTAATACAATGGCAATAGATGCAGGAACTAACTCAACACATTTGTAATACAGAATACTGACGGCACCGGTAGAGATACCTGCCAGCAGTATTTTTACTTTGCTTGTTCTTTTAGGGTATGTTTTCATACTTTTTAAAGCGACCAATCCATAGAGTAGCCATAGTATCGCGGCGCCAAACAAAACCTGTACGCCGGTTACCTCGCCCAAGGTGAAATTTTCAGCGTACGCCAGTTTCACAAATGTAGACAGGATACCAAAGCTTGCTGCACCTATAAATACGGCAATTGCACCACGAAATCTTTCCATGTGGGCAAAGTAAATAACAAATGTGGAAAAAAGACAATTTTAATGCTTATTTAAGGAAGTTATTTTTGTGACGGAGGATACGATATGTTGGAATTTAATAAAATACAAATAACACTTTCTATATTTTCGGTTATACTTCTGTTTACATCCTGTGGTGTGAAGAAAAAGACATATTCTTATGAAAGCCCAGGCACAAAATCGGATGTGCTTTTCAAAAGTGGAGTCAGCACTGCAGGTAAAGCAAATCTAACAGGATACTATGCGGGGCTACTAGGGGTAGAGCCCAAAGATCTGGAGAATAAGGAGCTATATACTTTTATCGACTCGTGGATGGGTAGTCCTCATCGATTGGGCGGTACGACCAAAGCGGGAGTTGACTGTTCAGGCTTTGTACATATGATTTTTCAGGAAATATACCACAAGAATTTACCACGCACATCGCGGGATATGGCTGAGGTGGTGAAAAGAAAATATGATAATCAGCTCCGTGAGGGGGATCTCGTGTTTTTTTCCTTTGGTGGTAAAGATATTGACCATGTGGGTATCTATCTTCACAACGATAGGTTTGTCCATGTCTCTACCAAGCAGGGTGTAGTGATTTCTAATTTGAAAGACACCTGGTATTACAAATATCTCTACCGCTGCGGAACACCGGAAATTTGATGTTTTCTATGAAATAAATGTTACTTTTGCAGCAAAATATCTTTAATCCACATGAGCGTCAGATCAAAAAAAATATTCCTCGCAATTTGTATTATCCTTCCCTTTCTTATCTATTGCTATGTTTATTACGCTTCCATGATTAAGAACGCACCGTTTAGGTTTGCCGACTTTGAAGCTATAGAAATTACGTATGGAACACCGGGCGAGATGGTTAACACGTATAATTCCAAAACCCGGCTCTATCAATATTTAACAAAAGACAATAAGTTGGTGAGGGACACGTTAAAGATGCGTGACGACGATTTGCTGTACCTTCATCGTAAGGCACAGGAATTGGGATTTTGGAACGTGGATGATGATATGACTACTCCTCGAAAAGATTCGTTAGAAGGAAGAGATGTACCTCGATTTATATTGAAATATACCTATAAGGAAAAGTCTAAGGAAGTTACACTTGACGCCGACTACCAAGGTCATCCGAAAATGAAAGATGCGGCAAAGTCAACAATCGATGCAGTTATGACGATGTTGGCAGAGGTTAAAGCAAGGTAATTATCCGGACTTTCGTCGCTCTATCTCATCACGAATTTTTGCTGCGGTTTCATATTGTTCGTTCTCGATAGCTTTTTTTAGTGTGCTTTCAAGTTGTTCAATAGAGAGAGATGTATATGGAGAAGGAGATGGTTCCTTTGGTGCGTTAGATATTGCCTCTTCTTTTTTTGGCTCGCTACTTGCCGGGGTTGCAATATTCTCTAAAAAAGCAAAGTCATTACTTTCAATAACAATGCCGGCTGAAGACATGATAAAATCATATGTATAAATAGGACAGGAGAACCGTATGGCTAACGCTACTGCATCAGAGGTACGCGCATCTAATTCAATAGACTTGTCTTTGTCTTTACACATGATTTTTGCGAAGAATATACCATCTACAAGATTGTAGATTAGTACTTCCTCGATATGGATATCGAATGATGATGCAAATGTTTTGAATAGATCGTGTGTTAGGGGACGACTAGGGGTCATTTTTTCGATTTCGACAGCGATGGCTTGTGCCTCAAAACCTCCAATGATAATCGGTAGCCTTCGATTACCGTGCACCTCACCAAGAACTAATGCGTATGCGCCAGATTGTGTTTGGCTGTACGATAAGCCCACGATGTCTAACTGTATTTTTTTCATCCTATGTCTATACCTCCGTATTACAAACTTAGGGAAATTCTTTTTATATGCAATATAATTGCGTGCATATAAAAAGAATTTAAGATGTTAGTTGTTCTTGTAGGCTTTTAGCGCATCTATTAATTTGGGGACTACGATAAAGGCGTCGCCGATGATACCGTAATCTGCAACTTTAAAGAAAGGAGCTTCTGGATCTTTATTAATAACGACTATGGTTTTAGCAGTGCTGACACCGGCCAGATGTTGAATAGCACCAGAAATTCCAATTGCAATATATAGATTGGGACTTATAGTAATACCTGTCTGTCCGACATGCTCGGAATGAGGTCTCCAGCCTGCGTCAGATACAGGTTTTGAACAGGCTGTAGCTGCACCGAGCACTTGCGCCAGCTCTTCAATCATTGGCCAGTTCTCAGGGCCTTTAAGCCCCCGACCTGCCGAAATGACAATTTCGGCCTCAGGTAAAGATACTGTATCCGTCGCCCGGACAATTTCTTTAATTGTCGTACTAAAATCTGAAGCGGGTATTTCGGGGGAGTAGCTTTCTATCTGGACCTCTCCAGGCTGCTCTTTAGCAATATAAGCATTTGGGTTTATGGTAAGAACCTTCACTGTAGTGCGCAGGGAAATAGAGGCTATAGCTTTGTTTGAAAATGCTGCCCTCTTCACTTCCAAGGTGTCATCCACTGTTTCCGGTAGATCAAGAACTCCTGTCGCTAGTGCCGCCTTCAATTTTGCTGCAATGCGCGGGGCCAGGGCTTTTCCGCTGAACGTATTAGAGATTACGATGATATTTGTACGTTCTTTTTCTGCTACAGTAGCAATTATAGACGCGTAGGCTTGATTGACGAATGTGTTCAGCTTTTCCGCGCTTACGCTTAATACCCTGGAAATACCATAATTGCCTAGTTTTTGGAGTTCCTCCGAAGCAACATTTCCTATGGATAAAGCAACGACGTCTGTATTCTGCTGAACGGCAAGATCTCTGGCATAAGAAGCAACTTCAAATGCAGACTTCTTCAAGAGCCCTTCGGTATTTTCGATATATACGAGTATTGACATAAGAAAATTCTTTTAATATATTAAATAACTTTAGCTTCGGTATGCAGCAGGCTAACCAATTCTTCTACATTATTTTCCTCGATTAGTTTGACATTTCCCCGCGCAGGAGGTGTATCGTATGCATTGATTTTGGTTAACATGTCAACACTTAAAGGTTCAATAACTTCCAAAGGCTTTGTTCTTGCGCTCATAATTCCCCGCATATTGGGGATTTTGGGTTCAGCAACACCTTCAGCGGTGCCGACAACTAATGGCAACGAGACTGAAATAACCTCTTTTCCACCTTCTATTTCACGCTCGACACTCGCCTGATTACCTGCAATAGATATTCCTTTGGCAATAGACACAGATGGAATATGTAATAATTCACCTACCATTGCTGGTACCTGGGCGCCATTATAGTCTATTGATTCCCGGCCTGTCAAGATAAGATCAAAATCGGTTGCTTTTGCATAATGTGCTATTTGGTGTGCTACAAACCATGCATCTATCGGGTATGCATTGACTCTGACGGCATTGTCGGCGCCTATGGCTAGTGCTTTTCGGATAGTCGGCTCTGTGGTAGAATCGCCGATAGTAATCACAGTCACAGTTCCCGAATGCTCGGTCGCCAGATCAATAGCCTTTGAAAGAGCTATCTCGTCGTAGGGATTTATGATGAATTGTACACCAGAGGTGTTGAAGACGGTATTGTTATCTGTAAATGTTATTTTGGACGTTGTGTCCGGAACGTGACTTATACAAATTAATATTTTCATGGTTGTAGCGATTTAGCAGAACGAATGTAGAATAGCGTTATCCAAACTTACATAAAAATACGCTAAAATTATATGCTGACATAGTATTTTTTTGATTT
>JBEBVG010000199.1:0-4660 GCA_040392845.1 Sphingobacterium sp.
AGTCGATATCGTTCAATACAACAGCCATATTTTTCAATTTACCCGCTTCGTACAGTTCCTTAGGCACATTCAGCAGACGCTTATCCAGGAAGTTTGCCCGAGCCACATATACCGTCAGATCTGCGTTATGGCCGATCAGTAAGGTATCAGTCACCAAGCCTACCGGTGCCGTGTCAACTAAAACATAGTCGTAGTGCTCCCGTCCATACGCAATGATATCGTCAAAATGGCCATTCATCAACAGCTCAGCCGGGTTCGGAGCCACATAGCCCGAATAGATAATATCAAACTGGTAAGTTCCCGGTTGCTTGATGACAATATTTTCAATCGGCATATCGGGGTTGATCAGGTACTGCGTAATCCCTACATTCGTATGTTGCAAATAAGATAGTCCCAGGTAATCCAACACCTTTGGACTACGGATATCAGCACCGACCAATAAGACCCGTTTGCCCGACATGGACAGGATACGTGACAGGTTAGTCGCCACAAAAGACTTGCCTTCCCCTGAGACCGTAGAGGTCACAAAGATGATGGCCGTATCCTTTTTCACGCCAAGCATAAAGGTGATATTCGTCCGTAAGATGCGGAAAGCCTCCGCCAGCGAACTGCGGTCGTTTTCCTTGACGATAGGCTCCTCTGAGGTCGGTAATTCTCCTAATATCGGAGCTGCAAATTTATCCTCAATATCCCTACGGCTATGGATCTTATTGTCCAGTAGAAACTTGGCAAACAATATAGCAATCGGCAGTGCTATACCCACCACCAGTCCGATCAGGTAATAGTTCCGAGCTACAGGAGCAATAGGGCCATAGCCTTTCGCCGGCTCGATGATCTTGATGTTTTCGGGCTTCGCGGACGCCGCAATTTCATTTTCTTCCCTTTTTTGCAACAAAAACAAGTACATAGACTCCACAATCTGCTGCTGCCGCGCAATACTTTTGAAGTCATTTTCATTACGCGGCACGGAACCCAGATCCGATCGAAGCCCCCGTAGCTTACCTTCCACATTGCGTATACTGAGGTTGTTAAGCTCCAACGCATTTTTTAGAGAAGCCTGTAGGTTAGCATACAACAAGTTAATCTGTTCATTTAATCGTATCACCGCAGGGTTTTCCTCCGTAGCCGACTTCAATAAACTTTCACGGTCAAGCAGTAGTCTATTCAGATTGGTGATTGCTCCCGAAACATCCGCCGATTGTATACCCAAGTTCTCGGGCAAGATATTCATGCTCTTCTTTTGTACTTCGGACTGGATATACCGGATCAGTTGCTGCTGGAACTGCAGGTCGAACAATTGCTTTTCATACGAGGTCAGTTCACCCTGTGTAAGACCTGCACTAGTCTCCACATCTACAATTCTATTACTCGTCTTGAAATCTTCTACGCGTTTATCCGCCCGCTGTAGGTCCTCGCTGATCAAATTCACTCGCTCATTGATAAAATTAGTTGACGCCATCGTCACCTTATTTTTATCGTTGCTCAGATCATCGTTATAAGCAGCAATCAGGTCACGCAGGATGATTTCCGCCTTTTCTTTCGATGATGCCGTATAGCCAAAATTCAGAATGGTGTTACTTTTTTCCGAACGACCGACAGTCAATGCAGCCCTTAGCGCATTAGCGGCACTTTCCAGGGATCTCATGATCACCGAAAAACTGCGGTCGCCAGTAGATTTACCTTCTCGATGTGAGACCATCATTTTTACGCCATCCCATACGAAAGGTTTGCCCAGGCTAACAGCCTGTTTTTTTTTGTCCCGACTGATCTCTACCACGCCGTTCTTCAAAAATTTCAACTTAAACTCCAAAGAAAGCTGTTCCTGCTGTTCAGGCGTCTTATCCATTATTTCCAACGAAAAAGGCAGGTTATCTGCTAAGACTTCCATATCATTAATACGCCCCAGTTCATGATACGTGATATAAAATTTATTCTTACGTACCACCTCGCTCATCAGTTTCGACGAGCGTATGATCTGTATCTGGTCGTCCAATGCCGTATTCGTATTGAAGGAAGACAAAGATCCCAAAGCTGTCAACTCTACGGAGGAATTATTCTTATCCAGCACCATAACTTTAGCTGATGCTGCATACGTACGCGTCGTATAACGCAAATAGATATGGGCTGCACCTAATGCCAATATAACAGCTAGGACAATCCATTTCCAATAATAGCCATACTGCTCTATAAGCTGGCGGATATCGATCGACTCTTCTGCCTCCTGTTTGTAGCCCCGGCTTATATTTTCTTGCATATCCTGCATATTACCTTAAATTAAAGAGGTTGTAAATTGTTAATCCTGCCCCGATGACCGTCATACCGAGAGAAAGGTACCATGGACGACGGTTGCCCTGAATACCCGTGGTGTTAGGTTCTACATAAATCACATCATTCTGCGCCAGGTAATACGCCGGCGAATTCATAATATCGGCATCACGGATATCCAGGCGATACGAATGGCGGCTACCACCTTGCTCCCGAATAACCAGGATATCGTTTCTTTTGGCCGTGATCTTCAGATCGCCCGACATGGCTATAGCCTCCAGGATAGTCGGACGGTCGTTGTCGCTGAAATCAATAACCTGCGCACCTGCTTCTCCCAGCATCGTCACCCGAAAATTTTCGATGCGGACGTCCACCACAGGATCCTTGACATAACGCTTCAGTTCCTCACGGATAACACCGATCGCCTGCAATCGTGTCCTGCCCGCCACCTGCACAGCACCCAGATATGGCAATATCACATTGCCATCATGGTCCACAGTATACAGAATAGCATTGGCCGCACCACCACCACCACCTTGCCCCGTGTTGACACGAAAGGGGGCTATAGCCGCTTCATCAGGTCCGGTCACATTAATTCGCAGCCGATCCATCGATTTGATCTTGACATAATCAACCGAAAAAGCTGAATCCAGCACGGATTGATTTTTCTGGAAATAGATAACGTCCTTGCGGGACGCACATGAATTAAACAGCAATAACGCAAAGGCCATTACTGTAAGAAGAATATTCGTATGATATGTCATATAAGCTCTACCAAAATCTTTTCATTCCGTTTACCCCCATCCGCACAGTCTAACCAGACAAATATACATTTATTGCCGTAACTGTCCATCACGTACGAAAAGTTTTTGACATAGAACTTTAAAAAGATTGACCTAATTACAACAACTATTTTTAAATTTGAAAACTCATCAAGATGCTAGTTCGAAATTAGAGAAAGTTACATTAGGCAAATACTATCGTAAAAATAAAAAGTAATCAATTATGCAAATATCAATACTGGATAAAGAAGGTATCGTTGAAAGAAAGACTAAAGAACAAATTTCAGACCTCTATAAGCAATTAAACCCAAATAAACAACAATTAGAATTACGTGAAATTTTAAATACAAATAATCCTGTTGTGATTGCTTGTTGCTATGTAGAAGACAAAATCGTGGGAATTGCTTCTATGGCTAATTACAAAGTCATTTCAGGAAACAAAGGCTGGATTGAAGACGTCGTTGTCGACCAAAACTACAGAGGAATGGGCATTGGGAGAAAGTTGGTTGAAAAACTTTTGAATCTTGCAAAAGAACAAAAATTGAGCGAAGTATTACTTTTTACAGAATCTCATCGTAATGAAGCAATAAAATTATATGAAAGCCTCAACTTTCACAAAAAAGGAAGCGATATTTATACCTTAAAAAGGTGATTACAATATAAATATAAACACTACATATTTACGAAATCTCCCACACCTCGTCCATCGTCAGATTTCGCATCCCATATTTTTCACTACACTGCTTATAAACATCTATTACCTCATTTAAACCTTTCATAAATCCTTCAGGATCATTCCCTATATTATGCGGGTGCCACCAGAGATGGTAGACATAACCTCTCTTAGCCGCGTGGATGATCTCATTTTTAATACGTTCCAATCGCATACGATTCAGCAGCTGAACTTTATGCTGCGGTCTGAAAAAACGACTTGCAGGCTGACAAAAAGGCTGTCGAGAAGAAACAGAATCCAAGGTATATGACTTATTGCCGAGCGGAAAATAAGCATCACCTGTCCGAAAAAGCCTTACCGTTAAAGTAGATTCCCTCTTCGTATCCCAATACCAGTCCGTCGGATTGGAGCGAACGGTTTCGATGCCATACTTTACACAGCTGTCCAACAGATCTTCATTGAACTGATTCCGGGGAAACACCAGGGATTTCAATCGAATATCTCTTTTAGCGGCCACCGCAACGGCTTTTGCTATGTCGGCTTCAAACTGTTCTTTGGTCTGGCCCTGCTCCAGACAATAATAGTGCGAATAGGTATGTGTCGCCATTTCCTGATAAGGCGTACTACGTATTTCATCTACCAAATGGGGAGCAAAGAAAAACCTATCCAGACCCATGCCTTTCGATTGTTGCCCATAGTAGTAGGGGTCTAATAGCCTATTCGTATAGGTCGGCTTTTGTAGAGGGACATTTTCCTCCCATTCCTCCCAATTTTCATTGAACAGCATGCCGACCGTTGCCCAGGTCACATGTATACTATTCGCGGCAAACACATCCAATAAACGAGGAATAGAATGGAGCGTATTCTCAAAATATTGCATCTTATGCTGGAGATCAACATGATCAAACACTCCCCAAATCAGCTCAAAATCTAATGAAAT
>JBEBVG010000200.1:0-4634 GCA_040392845.1 Sphingobacterium sp.
GGCTTTAAATTTGCCGAATGGGAATTAAAAGGAGTGCCGCTGCGGGTAGCTGTTGGCGCACGTGACATGCAGAACGGTACTGTGGAGTTGGCCCGTCGGGATACACAAACCAAAGAAACTGTCGCTCAGGAGGGCTTGGCCGATCGGATTGAAAATCTGTTGGAAGAAATTCAACAAAATATTTATCATAAAGCGTTGTCGTTTAGAAATGGGCATACTACGGAAGTAAATTCCTATGAAGAATTCAAAGAAGTCCTGGAGACCAAAGGTGGGTTTGTTTCCTGTCATTGGGACGGAACCGTTGAAACCGAAAAGCGGGTGAAAGAAGAGACGAAGGCGACTATCCGGTGTATTCCGCTAGATAACAAAGAGGAGAGTGGTACCTGCATCTTTACAGGAAAACCTTCTACACAACGCGTATTGTTTGCGAAAGCGTATTAATGCTATCGTAAGTTCGCAACCACCTGCGTTTTTGGTTTTGCCTGATCTTTTGAGACAGCTTGGGGCTTACAGCTAAAATAAAAAATGAAAATACTGATATTAGGATGTGGTTGGGTAGGAGAGTCCTTTGCGGCGTATATACAGCACACAGGTGCAGAGCTATGGGTGACTACAACGCGGAATGATAAAGCTATCAGGTTTCAACAACTAGGTTTCCATGTCCTTGTTGTGGATTTTGATGGGCCGGTAGATATGCATTTATTACCATCATCTGTGGATTATATTCTGACAAGTGTTCCCGCGACTTCCCGACATACACCAGAAGTGCTTCTTGCTCGTTTTGATCGGATAAAAACATGTATTGACCAATTGCAATACAAAAAACATATTTTTTTAAGCTCAGTTGGTATCTACCCCGATCAGAGCGGTACATTTGACGAAAGCCATATGTCGGACCTGAATGAACGCTTGTATGGAGCCGAACAAAGTATGCTGTCGTTGCCCCGTACCTTGGTGTATCGTTTGGGAGGTCTGTTTGGTAAGAATAGAATTTTTGCCAAATATTTTGCTGATAAAATTTGCACCACGGGAGATCAGATCGCTAACTTTATACATGTAGAAGATGTAATACGCCTGATTCGTGAAGGGTTTTATCAGCCATTATCAAACGAAGTGTATAATGTCGTATGCCCTGAACATCCTTCAAAACAAAGCGTTATCGAAGCGTCTGCAGCAAAATACGGCTATAATTTACCCCTCGCATTTATACCCGAACAAGTTTTTCATAAAATTGTGCTTTCCGATAAGATTATTCACGCAACAGGATATACATTTGTCTATTCGTCTCCGATTGACTTTTGATCTATTTAATTTCTTTGCATGTCAACTATTAATTTAAAGACTTTTCTGGACAATAAGGTGGAGCAATATAACTGTACGGATTTTATTGAGAAGGATCCGATAAGTATTCCACACCGGTTCACAAACGCTGCAGATATAGAGATTATGGGTTTTATGGCATCGATATTAGCGTGGGGACAGCGTAAAACCATTATCAATAAATGTACGGAACTGATCGAACGAATGGATGGAGCTCCTTTCGATTTTATCCGGAACCACCAGGATACAGATTTAAGGCAGTTGTTGGGATTTAAACACAGGACGTTCAATGATACAGACCTGCTTTATTTTGTGTCTTTTTTCAAATCTCATTATGAAAGATTTTTCTCGTTAGAAGATGCTTTTCTGATCGGACAGGAGCAGAATGACAAGATCGACATTGAGACAGCGTTAAATAATTTCAAAACTTATTTCTTCTCTTTGCCGGACTATCCTTTGCGGACCCGAAAACATGTTAGTTCCCCATTGCAAAAGTCCACCTGTAAACGCCTGAATATGTTTTTACGATGGATGGTTCGGAATGACGAAAATGGGGTGGATTTTGGTATATGGCGGAGAGTAAAACCCAGTCAATTGATATGTCCCTGTGACGTACACGTGGAACGGGTTGCGCGAAAACTGCATTTAATTACTTCGGATAAGGTCAATTGGAAAACCGCGGTAGAGTTGACCGAGAATCTACGACAACTCGATCCCTGTGATCCTGTGAAATATGATTTTGCGTTATTCGGGCTGGGAGTAGAGCGGGAAATGTAGAATGGAGCTTCCCTACTTTATCCCTTTCCACCATTCTGTATTGGGAGGGAGATGGTCCAGGAAAACGATTTGACCAATTCGGGGAGTAATGATGTCTACTTGATTTTCTTGTGCCGCTTTAGTTACCCGGATCAAAGGTTCGTCCCAAGGGTGGTTTGCTAATGGAAATTTTGATGAATGTACTGGAATGGCGTACTGCGCCCGCAAATCTTGTGTTGCCGTAATAACCTCTTCGGGCATCATATGTATATATTTCCACATCAGGTTATACTGCCCGTTTTCCAGGATAGCAAAATCAAAAGGTCCGTATTGGTTACCGATCTCTTTAAAATGCTTGCCATAGCCGCTATCGCCGCCGATGTATATATTCTTTGATCCTGTCAGTATGAAAGAAGACCACAGGGTGGTGTTGCGTTTAAATGTACGCCCGGAGAAATGCCTGGCCGTTGCCGAAGTAATCTGAAAACCTGCCCTATCCGTCGTTTCTCCCCAATACAATTCCGTAATCTGGTCGGCCGGGTAGCCCCATTTTTCGAGATGAGCGCCTACACCAATACCGGTAATGATATGCTTCACCTTACGCTTCAGCTGCATAAAAGTATTATAATCCAGATGATCCCAATGGTCATGGGTAATCACCATGATATCGACTTCCGGCATATCTTCGGCAGTGTATGCGTAGGTACTCTTAAAAGCCCGGACGCTTATACGTACTGGAGTCGCATATTCGCTAAATACAGGATCGACTAGGATTTTTTTGCCATCTAACTGAAGGAGATAAGAGGAATGGCCGAACCAAACATACAGGTTGCTGTCAAGGGGCAAGTCATGGAGGTTGTTTTTGTCTACAGGAATAGAATCCTTAGGTACGTTCCGTTCTTTTTTGCTGAAGAAGAAACTCCGTAATATATCACGCCATGTCGTTCCTTCAGCCAATGCGGGGGTATATTCGAGGTTGTCAAATGCTCCGTTTTTATAATTCGGTCTACTTTCCATCTTAACCAATCTCTCGCCGGTAGCATTCTCGCCGAACCTGTCATGTTTCAGGTAAAGGAAAGTGCCTATAACCGCAAGGAGGATGAGAATAAGGAGAACTTGCATACTTCGAACTAAAAAACGTTTCATATTTTACTGGTATCCCAATAATTTCATAACCTGTTTAGAATTTTGTTCTTCACCGAATACTTCATAATTGAATGTTTCGTCCCTGTTGCGACGGATCAACACATGTTTGGGAGACGGCAACAGGCAATGATGAATACCTCCATATCCACTCAGTACATCTTGATAGGCGCCGGTATGGAAGAAACCCAGATACTGAACTTTACGTGTTTTCGGCATAAATACAGAATTCATATGGGCTTCCTGATTGTAATAATCCTGCCCATCACATGTGATACCGCCTATGTTCACCTTTTCATATTCTGAATCCCAATTATTGATAGGCAGCAGGATATATTTTTGATTTAATGCCCACACGTCAGGCAAGTTAGTAATAAAAGAACCATCGATCATAAACCATTTTTCACGGTCATTCTGCTGTTTACGTCCCAAAACCTTATACAGGATTCCCGAAGCTTCAGCTACGGTATATTTACCAAATTCGGTAATAATATCAGGTTCCATAACTTCATGATGCGCACAGATCTGTTTGATACGATTGACGATCTCGTTGACCATGTATTCGTAATCGAAGTCGTGCACCAATGAATCTTTGAAGGGCATGCCTCCACCGATATCCAACGTATCTAAATCAGGATTTATCTTCTTGAATTTGCAATATAAGGTGACATATTTCTCCAGCTCGTTCCAATAATAAGGTGTATCAGAGATTCCTGAATTGATAAAAAAGTGAAGAAGCTTAACTTTAAAATTTGGATTGCTGGCTATCTTACTATTATAAAAGTCAATGACGTCTTCCGAACGGACGCCCAAACGTGACGTGTAAAACTGTGAGTCGGGCTGCTCTTCTGCTGCAATACGAATGCCCAGGGAACATGGCTCATCCAACTCGATTTCGTCATCGTAAAGATTAAATTCTTCTTTATTGTCGAGAACCGGAATGATGTTTTTAAATCCATCATGGATCATGTCGATGATATACTGTTTATACTGGTAGGTTTTGAAACCGTTACATATGACAGTAATATCCTTGTTAACTGTGCCGGCACGTTCCAATGAGTCAATCATCGGCATATCAAACGCAGAAGACGTCTCCAGGTGAATGTCATTTTTCAATGCTTCTTCCACAATATGTTTGAAGTGTGATGACTTTGTACAGTAGCAATATTTGTACGAGCCTCGATAATCGTGTTTTAAAATAGCTGTCTGGAAAAGAATTTTGGCCTGTTGGATCTTTTTGCTAACCATGGGCAAATAAGTAAAACGTAATGGAGTACCATACGTCTCAATCATTTCCATTAAATTCAAATCTTGGAAATACAATTCGTCGTCGATAATTTCGAATCCGTCTTGTGGGAAGCCAACACTTAAGTCAAGAAATTCCTGATAGCTCTGCATTTTTTATTATTTTTGGC
>JBEBVG010000201.1:0-4579 GCA_040392845.1 Sphingobacterium sp.
TTTCAATGCAGCTACACTTTACATTGAGGAGCTTTTTAATCGAATATATCAATTGTCGACCGAATATCTAATGCATCCTGAATACAGATGCTCCAGATGTCGTATTGATGGATATCGAGCTTCCGGGAATGGATGGTATCGAAGGGACGGCAAGAATAAAAAAGGAATTTGCTAATTGTATCGTGATTATTACTGTTGTAGAGGACAGTGAAAAAGTCTTCCAATCGCTATGTGCCGGTGCCGGTGGGTATATAGTCAAGAATTCCAATATTGAAAATATTGATCAGACGATTGATGAGGCACTCCGGGGTGGAGCACCAATGAGTTTATCTATTGCTAAAATGGTCGTCGAATCTTTCCGTAAAGAGCCTAACTCACCCTTGTCGGAAAGAGAAACCGAGGTATTACAGGCTATTGCTTCCGGTAAAAGCTATTCAAAAATCGCTCAGGAACTTTTCATTAGTAAGGAAACGGTACGCACGCATATCAAAAACATTTATCGTAAACTGGAGGTGTCATCGAAGGCAGATGCTTTGCGTATTGCGAACGAAAAAAAATGGGTCAATTAAGTACGATATTCTTCAAAAAAAATTTGGAGAAATATATTATTTATCTATCTTTGCAACATCAAAAACGGAAAAGGTTACACCTTGAAGTTTTAAAGAAATGCGCTCCTAGCTTAATTGGATAGAGCACCTGACTACGGATCAGGAGGTTAGGGGTTCGACTCCCTTGGAGCGCACTTAGTTTCTGAAAGCCTAATTCTATCCAGTGGATTAGGCTTTTTATTTTTTACTATAAATAGAACTTCAACATTATGCTAAACCTAGTTTTATTCGGCCCTCCAGGGGCAGGAAAAGGAACTCAATCGGAAAAACTTATCGACAGGTACCAGTTGGTGCATATTTCTACAGGAGATATCTTTAGAGATCATATCAAGAATCAGACAACTTTGGGACAGCAGGTAAGCCAGATCATTGCCGAGGGTAATTTGGTTCCTGATTCGATAACTATTGCTATGTTGGAAGAAGAAATTAAGAAAAACCCCCAAGCTAAGGGGTTTATCTTTGATGGCTTTCCACGCACTGTAGCTCAGGCGGAAGCGTTGGATCAGTTTTTGGAAAGTATCGATACATCGATCAGTGGAGTGATAGCATTGGACGTCACCGAAGAAGAGCTGACCACACGTATTGCTAAACGTCAGCAGATATCAGGACGGGCAGATGATGCTGCGGATAAATTAAAAAAACGTATTGAGGAGTATTTCGGCAAAACTATACACGTACTTCCTTATTACGAAGCACAGGGTAAGCTGGTGAAGGTTAATGGTATCGGAGATATCGAAACTATTTTTTCCAGCCTTACCGATGTAATTGATACCTATCAGGGTTAGTTTGCTTTATAATTCAGGAGGTAGGGATGGCTCAGGGTTCTAATTTTGTCGATTATGTAAAGGTATGTTGTCGTTCGGGGCACGGTGGGGCAGGCTCTGCTCATTTGCATCGGGACAAATTCACAGCCAAGGGCGGGCCAGATGGTGGAGACGGCGGTAGAGGCGGACATATTATTCTGAAAGGCTCTTCACAACACTGGACCTTACTTCATTTAAAATACCGTAAACATATTATTGCCGAATCGGGCCAGCCCGGTGGTGCAGCTTTGCGATCCGGAGCAAATGGAAAGGATGAAATTCTGGAAGTCCCTCTCGGAACAGTAGCTAAAAATGCTGATACAGGAGAGGTTCTGTTTGAAATAACGGAAGAAGGAGAGACCAGGATACTTACTCCCGGAGGTAAAGGAGGCTTGGGTAACTGGCACTTTAAGTCGGCAACCCAACAGACACCTCGCTTTGCACAATCCGGTTTGCCTGGTATAGAAGAGTGGATGATTCTGGAGTTGAAAGTATTGGCCGATGTTGGCTTGGTCGGCTTTCCGAATGCAGGCAAGTCTACTTTGCTGTCAGTTGTATCAGCAGCCAAACCCGAAATTGCGAACTATCCTTTTACGACTTTAGTGCCCAACCTGGGGATAGTGGCGTATAGAGATAGTAAATCGTTCGTTATGGCCGATATTCCAGGTATTATTGAAGGGGCTTCTAAAGGAAAAGGCCTGGGCATTCGCTTTTTAAGACATATCGAACGTAACTCTGTCTTGCTTTTTATGATTCCCGCAGATACAGATCGAACGATAGAGGAGGAATACAATATACTATTGAACGAACTGGCAACATATAATAAAGAACTCTTAGACAAACCAAGACTACTGGCTATCACCAAATCTGACATGCTTGACGAGGAGTTGGAAGAAGAGATGAAAGAACAGCTTCCCGCTGATATTCCTTATCTTTTTATTTCATCGGTGTCGGGCAAGAATATCATCCAGCTCAAAGATATGCTTTGGAATGCCATCAATGCTTAAAAGTTTTCTACTGTCGTCATTGTAAACCTGGATTACTTTAATCTTTTTAGATGCTTTTTTTCATAATGTAGAGGATTTGCATAGAAAAACTTTTTCCACACAAAAATGGTTGTAGCTATAAACTAACAGACAAAGAAGATGGAAAAGATCCTTTTAAACGGTGTAGAATGGGAGTTTGCCCTGGAGATCGTAGGCCGTACGATTATCATGTTTTTGCTGATTATACTCATTTTACGTTTATCCGGCAAGCGGGGAGTGCGGCAATTGTCTTTATTTGAAGTTGCCATTATTTTAGGATTAGGGTCAGCAGCCGGTGACCCGATGTTTCAAGAGGATATTCCTGTGCTGTATGCTGTAGTCGTACTTTTTTCTACCATTTTTATCTATAAATTTATTACGTGGTCTGCTTCGAAATCATTGCGTATTCATCGTATCTTAGAGGGCAAAGAAATGATCGTTGTGGAAAACGGACAGTTTGATATTAAACATGAAAATGATAAAGATTTTTCCGTAATGGAATTTTTTTCCGAGCTACGCAATCAATCTGTCGAGCATCTGGGACAGGTTAGGCTGGCATTATTGGAAATAGATGGCACGCTGAGCACATTATTTTATGCAGATGAAGATGTAAGATATGGACTTCCGTTGTTTCCTGGCGCATATAAGCTGGTACAGGTGGACGAAACGATGGATCATCCCATCGCTTGTATGTACTGTGGTTTTGTCCAACAGCCATCGCATTCCATGGCTCAGGTCTGTGAAAGATGTAAACATAAAGAATGGACAATAGCTATAAATACAAAACGAATAAATTGACCAAAAGCAGATATTAATCTGAAACAATCTGACTTTTAATTTGTTATCAAGTAACCGAAAGAAAAAAAGGTTGGAAATGAACCGAGAAAAAGCGTTCCTTTTAGATATCCTGGCACAATCAAATAGTGCTGTAGCTATATACGATGGGCCAGATCTAAATATTGCCTTCGTCAATAAAGCCATGTTGGAAATTTGGGGGCGCACTTCTGCTATTATCGGACATACTTTCGGTGAAGTTTTCCCCGAGTTTACAGCGCAGGGATTTACTGACATTCTGCTGCAAGTATGGTATAGCGGAGAAACCTATCGGGCTAAGGAGTTTCCTGCTGATATTACGATAGAAGGTCATCCCGAAACCAGATATTTCGATTTTGAATACCAGGCAGTTCTGAATAGCGAAAATCAAACTTATGCTATTGTACATACCGCTACTGATGTAACAAGTCGTATCTCAGCATATCAAATGGTACAGGAACGAGATCTACGGATATCGTTTAATAATGATCTTGAAATGTGGACCTACACATTATCTCATGATCTTAAAAACCCCTTGAGTATCGCAAAAATGGGTATACAATATATGCAGTGTAGGGAGGAAGAATTTGCACGTCAAGATAAGGACAAATGGTTGACTATGATTTGGGAAGCTCTCGTTAACGTTGAAAATATTATCAACAATACCGTACAGCTCAACCAGGCCCGCCTGCATGGATATACCGTAGAAAGCGTCTCTCTGGGCGCTGTTATACAGGCGATATGCCAGGAAAGTAAATTATTGTATAATAATGTACATTGTCAGTTCAGCATAGGAGAATTATTGCCTATCCACGGTGACCATGGTGTGTTGTATCAGATTTTTCTGAATATCATTGGTAATGCCGTGAAATATTCTGCAAGAGAAACAACGCCGCATGTTGAAATTTCGAGTGAGGAACATGGGGGATACCTGATTTATCAGATCAGAGACAACGGGATCGGAATTCCAAAGGAAGATCTCTCTTCACTCTTTCAGGTATCTAGTAGGGCGTCCAATACACAGAACTATGTTGGAACGGGACTTGGACTCTCCCTGGTGAAGAAAATTATGCAGCGGTTAGGAGGTGATATCCAGTTGTCAAGCGAGGTGGGTCAGGGAACAATTGTAAAGTTGTTATTTCCTGTCCATCCCATGGTAAAAGTCGCTTCCGCAAAGAATAAAGCAAAATCAATAGTATTATAAAGTAACTACCGCTTATATCTCTCTGCATTACGAATAATTACCTAAGGCCGACCGTATTACAACGGTCATGTGCTTGTATATGTTGATGGTTGCGTTGTTCGGTATCAGCGCCTGTCAGGGAAATCG
>JBEBVG010000202.1:0-4535 GCA_040392845.1 Sphingobacterium sp.
CTTGGGTCGTGCAGAAATCCGGTCTGGTCTGTAACTAAAACCCAAAATATTGCTTTGCATTATTATAACAGATATCTTGGATTATTTTGCCGATCCATGGGATATCATGTGGAAGCTCTCCATTGACTACATCTTCAGCGAATAGATTGCATACTATTCTTCTAAAGTATTCGTGTCTGGGAAATGAAAGGAAACTTCGTGAATCTGTAAGCATACCAACAAATCTGCTTAGAAGCCCCATATTAGATAATGTATTAAGCTGACGTATCATTCCGTCTTTCTGGTCCATAAACCACCAGGCTGAGCCAAACTGTACTTTGCCGGCTATGGTACCGTCATTAAAATTACCGGCCATAGTAGCAAACACTTCATTATACGATGGATTTAAATTATATAAGATAGTTTTAGCCAACTTATTTTCTGTATCTAACCGGTTTAGAAATTTGGATAATGCTCTTGCCTGACTGAAGTCTCCGATGGAATCAAACCCCGTATCCGGACCAAGGGAGGTCAGCAGCCGTGTATTATTGTTTCGAAGGGGGCCAAGATGGTATTGCTGTACCCAGCCTTTTTCATGGTCCCATTCCGCAAAATTCACCAACATAGCAGACTTGAATTTTGCATTATCTATAGGGTTAAGATTCTGGCCGCTGCGGATTTTAGCGAAAATGGCGCTTATTTCTGTATATGTATAATCTTCAGCATACAGATGTTCCAGCCCGTGATCTGATATAGAACATCCGTGCTGAGCGAAGTAATCATGTCTACTTTTTAAAGCAGATAGATAATCATCGAATGTACTGATCGTTTTATTTGTAACCTCTTCCAGCCGGTTAACGTAGTTGTTTAAGGCAACAGGATTATCCGCATCCATAGCTTTATCGGGCCGAAATGCAGGTAACATCCGGAAAGAAGATGACTGTTCGGCATGCTGCTTATGGAAACTGAGACTATCCAAGGGGTCATCTGTAGTACAGATAACTTCGACACTCATCTTCTCTAATAACCCGTGTACAGAGAAGGAAGGAGTTTGAAGCTTTTCCGATGTCGCTTGGTATACGGCTTCTGCAGAACTTTTATCCAAAGGATCGTAGATGTCAAAATATCGCTGTAGCTCAAGATGTGTCCAATGATATAACGGATTTCGCATAGTATAGGGAACGGTCTCTGCCCATTTTTGGAACTTGTCTTTGTCTTCCGCAGTACCCGTAATGTAGTCTTCGGAGACACCATTGGTACGCATGGCCCGCCATTTATAATGATCACCGTACAGCCACGCCTGCGTAACATTTTCAAAATTGATATTGTGCGCTACCTGCTCGGGCACGAGGTGATTATGATAATCTATGATAGGTTGATTTTTCGCGTAATCGTGGTATAGTTCTTCCGCTATTTCGCTTTGTAGTAAAAAATTGCTGTCTAAAAAATTTTTCATCGCTCTATGCTGTTATATATCAATATATTATGCAAGTTATTTTTGTGGATATTTAAGTCCGATCCGATATGTTACTTTCACAATTTTAACTAAAAAATATATGGTCTAAAAGGACTTTTAACGCAAACGATTTAGCTATATTGAACTAAAAAAGATATATATTCCACGATATTATTTATCTTTATTAAGATTTAAAGATTTTTGAGTTATGCAAAAGCTATTTTTCTTTTTAATGATGTTACTGTGTTGCGGTTCGATCTCTGCACAGACAGTCGAACTTCAAAAACTATGGGAAGCGAAAGAACAGTTGCCTGTACCAGAATCTGTGCTATATGTTCCGGCCAGACAAGAATTGCTTGTTTCTCTTATTGATGGAGCGGGAAATGTAAAAGATGGTAAAGGAGGAATTGCGATATTAAACAAAGACGGAAGTTTAAAAAATGCAACTTGGATAACAGGATTAAATGCTCCGAAAGGGATGGCGTTGCATAAAGAAATTTTATATGTTGCAGATATTACAGATGTCGTCGTCATTGACATCGTTTCCGGAAATATTATTGACGAAATTGAAGTTCCCGGAGCGGTTTTTCTCAATGATGCAACTGCCGATAACTACGGTGGTGTATATGTATCGGACACACGAGAGAATAAAATATACTATATTAAAGATGGTAAGGTTTCTCTATTTTTAGAGAACGTTAATAGTGTGAACGGTTTGAAAAGCATAGGTTCGGATTTGTATGCTTTAGCAGGGAAAGAGCTTTGGAAAATTGATGTTAATAAGCAGATATCCACTGTGGCAAAAGGTTTTGAACAGAATGCAGACGGTTTAGAGCCTGTCGGTAATGGCGATTTCCTCGTGACATGCTGGTCGGGACTTATTTATTATGTCAAAGCTGATGGACAGATAGAAAAACTGCAAGATGCACAAGGCAAAATGAATACAGCAGATTTGGGGTATGATGCGACAAACAGGATTATGTATATTCCTACGTTCAATAGCAATAGTGTAATAGCCTATCAATTAAAGTAGGCTTATAAAAGAAACTTTATCTAACTTTGGCTAAAGTTGAATAACGTATGCACATTGATGAACTATACAGCATATACCATGATTTTCCTGACATTTCCACAGATACGAGGCAAATTCGGCAAAACAGTATTTTCTTTGCGCTAAAAGGGTCGAATTTTAATGGTAACGCATTTGCTGACCACGCCTTAAAAGCTGGAGCCAGGTACGTTGTGATTGACGAACCTCAGTATAAGATAAATGAAAATTATATTCTTGTAGATAACGTTTTAAATACCTTGCAAGAGTTAGCAAGGTTTCATAGGGCACAGCTAAATATACCCGTTATCGGGGTCACAGGAACAAACGGTAAAACAACCACCAAAGAACTGCTTTATGCGGTTTTATCACAACGATATAAGGTATATGCCACCCAAGGCAATCTAAACAATCATATTGGCGTGCCATTAACCTTGTTAGCCATAGACGATAGTTATGAAGTTGCTATTATCGAAATGGGTGCTAATCACGTTGGAGAGATCGCTTTTCTCTGCGCTATTGCTCAACCTACTCATGGTCTGATTACCAATGTGGGAAAGGCTCATCTCGAGGGTTTCGGATCCTTCGAAGGGGTAAAAAAAGCTAAAGGGGAACTTTATGATTATTTGCAAGATCACCAAGGTACGTTGTTTTTGCAGGGGAACAATTCTCATTTATCGGAAATGGTGCATGCCAGAAAGATCGAAAAGAGCATCACCTATGGGGTTAGTGAAGAGAATGATGTATTCGGAAAGCTCGTGGCGGCAGATCCTTATCTTTCTATCGCCTGGAGAACCAAACTTGACGGTCAAAGCTTTGAGGTATCGACCAATTTGACCGGCTCTTATAATCTGGAGAATTTTTTAGCAGCAATAGCCGTAGGGCTACACTTTAAGGTTGCCCCCATTTTTATAAACCGAGGTATAAAAGCTTATGTCCCGAAAAACAACAGGTCCCAAATCACCAAAACAAACCGAAATACTGTAATCGCTGATTTTTATAATGCGAATGCGAGCAGTATGGCTGTTGCATTGGACAATATGGAAATTCTTGACGCTCCGCATAAGGTTGTTGTGCTGGGAGATATGTTTGAGCTTGGGAATGAGTCATATGAAGAACACGGCAAGATAGTAACAAAGGCAAAGGGTCTGAAACTGGATCATCTGATTTTCGTGGGAAAAGAGTTTTACAAACATAAGAATGAAGAGGCTGAATTCTACGAAACCACAGACTTAGCAAGAGAACGGATAGCTGCTTTTTCCAATAATTTTGTATTGCTCAAGGCCTCTCGCGGAATGGCTTTTGAACGGCTGTTAGAAGTGCTTTAATCTCGTTTAACAGGAGGTATAGAGGGTAATGATAGGTTATATTTTACCGATATAATCCGAATTAAGAAAACCAGGGAAGCACTGCAGAAGGTGTTAATACTACTATTTATCCCCATGTTGTGTAGGATGACAAACAGCACGGCTCCGGACAAACATGCTGATGCATATATTTCTTTTCGAAGTATTAAAGGGGTTTCATTCATTAGGGTGTCGCGGATGACTCCTCCCATAGAAGCCGAAAACATGCCGAGCATAATGGCTGCCATACCACTGCTTCCATAATCCAAAGACTTCTGCGTCCCGACAACCGTAAAAAAACCTATACCCATAGCGTCAAATAGAGTTAATGTTCTGGCAAAGTTATAGAGCTGTTTATTGACGATGATAGAAAGGAGTACACCGATGAAGATGGCAATAAGGTAATTTTCGTCTTCAACCCATACAGGTCTGATATTTAAAAATATATCTCTTAATGACCCACCGCCGATAGCAGTCACAAATCCCATAAATGTCACTCCGAAGACATCTACTCCTTTTCGGTTTGCGGCCATAGCTCCCGAAATAGCAAAGACCATGGTGCCCAATAAGTCACTATAGTATGTAATATTCATTGTGAACTTCTCTTTTAACAAGTATACAGAAATTTGATAAAGTATAAAAATAGCTACCCTGCTGAACCATCTTCCGACTAACTCCTGACCAACTCCTGACTAACTTCTGACCA
>JBEBVG010000203.1:0-4502 GCA_040392845.1 Sphingobacterium sp.
GCCGTTTTCTATCAAGATTGCGGCTTTTTTTGTGAACTTATGTAAAATTCTGTAAGCTAAGGATTTTAAGTTAAAACCTTATCAAGGGCAATTGCAAACTGTATAGAGAAAAGAGGCTGTAAGGTAAAAACTCAAACAATCTTCAGGACCTTTTGTTATTACCTATGAAAGAATCATATGAGAACAAAAGGATATGAATAATTTATGCAAGCTTCATTGCTAAAAAACAATTTATTCGAATGAAAAATAAGATACTTGTCGGATGTAGCATCCTTCTTTTCGTGATAGGAAGTTGCCAATCGGGATCGAAAAGCTCCAAAGCCCAGGATAGCATCTCTAATAATACTACCGGGGAGCCGGCTGTTGCTGAAAATCAGCCATTGCAGTTTCAGCTTGTCAAAATTGCCGGAAAAAGAGATACGCTCTCTTTTGACATAAAAAGACGGTCCGTTGTAAATGCTACGCTATCCACACCGGATGAAACAGGAAATATCCGCATTAATCAAATCGTCATGCCCGACGGGACGATGGACGGTCCTTTTGGAAAAACCTATCAAGACACGTTACACATCCCCGGAACGTACCAGCTTATTATCGCCGAAAGCCTCATGCAGGAAAATCCCTATACAGGTGAATACCAGGTGAAAATAGAAGTAGATGATAATTAAGGTGAGACACAGTCATATGGCAAATATACCAAAGTATAGTCGGCGTCCTTATCAGTCTCCTGCCTGCCGCTAACAGTATTTACCCTTAGCGGTTTTTGAGCCAACTGTTGCGCGGACAGCTTAAAAGCCACAACTATAGAATCTTTGACGCCTTCCTGCATATAGCTCCATACTGCTGTGATCTCATCACCGGAAACGGTACCGGTCAACGTTCCTTTGCGGCTATCTTTTTCGTATGGCACCCATTCCATCTCGCCCTCTATGTTGTTTGCAAGCAATGTAAAATGTACAGTTGTCGTATCTTGATCGTTTGTACCTTCCGTTCGTTGAAAACAATAATGTTTATCCTGTTCAGGTGTTTCTGCATCCACAGCTCGGTTCTTCTGATTGCCATTGCCAGTGCACGAAGCCAATACTACAGCACTTAGTACGAGGTATCTTTTCATATGATTTATAAAAATGTTATAAATCTTATTACAATAGTAGTGCCACTCATAAATTGTATCTTTACGTCATATGTCACTAAAGATACTCAAAGAGAAAATACACGATTCCTGTGTAAGGTATGTTCGTGAGCGAATGGAAACCGCTTTGCTGGCAATCGCTTCTGTACAGGCCGCGGGTGAAGAAGACACGAAAAGTAGTGCAGGAGATAAGTACGAAACAGGACGTGAAATGATGAAGCAGGAGATCGAGCGGCATCAACAGTTACTGGCTCAGGCACAGCAGATGGAGGAGGTGTTGGAAAAGATCAGCCTGGAGCAACGTATAATAACCGGTCCCGGAAGTCTTGTGCAAACCGACGAAGGCTTATTTTATCTGGCCATTGGTATAGGCAAATTGACAGTAGATGAGGAGGAAGTGTTTGTATTATCGCCTTCAGCGCCTGTTGGCAAATTGCTCATTGGCAAGCGGGCAGGGGATACTTTTTCATTTAATACACGAACCTATAAAGTGCTAAAGATAGGATAATAAGTTATCACGTATGAAAAGCTCTACCGTCGCTCAACTTAAAAAAGAACTCAGCTACCGCTCCGCCGATGAGCTGCTGGCGCTCTGTCTGCGCCTGGCAAAGTTTAAAAAAGAAAACAAAGAATTGCTGACTTATTTACTGTTTGAAGCGGAGGACGAAAATGCCTATATAGCGAATGTCAAGCAGGAAATGGCGGCACAGCTAGCGACAATCAACACCAAAAATTACTACTGGATGCGAAAAGGCATTCGAAAAATATTAAAAGACGTAAAGAAATACATCCGCTATTCACAAAAAAAGGAAACAGAAGTAGAGCTCCTTCTGGATTTTTGTATGCAGCTTAAAATGCTGTCACCCTCCATCCGCAGAGATAAAACCCTACAGAATATCCTGGACAGACAGTTAGCCTTAGTGCGTAAAACGATTGATACGCTACACGAAGATTTACAATATGACTTTACCCAACAATTGGAAGAGTTGACCAGGTAATCCTTTTTATCTTTTCTTATTCTTCATCGTCATTTTAGCTTTTGCCCCACCACCGTAGTTGTAAGTTTTGCTATTGCTTTCTTTCTTTTTATGAAAAGCTCCACCCTGTGACTCGTCCACTTCATTCTTTTCTTTTGGATTACTGGACGGGCGATAGATTATAAGATCATCCGGAAGAGGTATGACAGGGATCTTCTTTCCCAAAGACTGTTCTATTTTTTTGAGTTCCGGAAGTTCGATATCTGTCGCAAATGTGATAGCAATAACTTCATCATTCGAAGTTTTTACGATATGTTGCAAAAAATCCGCTCTATTTCCCGGTATTTCAAAATGAAATATAAAAGGAATACCACTTAAGTCAATATCATTCGTATCTTCATTTGCAACGATGCGTATCCGACATTCAGGAATTTGCTTAAAATCATTGATATCATCAATGCCTACCGCGACTTCGCCCTTTTTAACGTGTAGACTTTGACCTAATTTTTGTGCTGTAAGCCGACTATTTACAAATACCACAACTTTATCAAACACTTCATCATCATTCATCAACAGGTTTAGCAAATTGATTTTCGTGGTAAAATTAGGCACTTGATACAACATGAGCTCGTGTGTTTCAATCGTGTTCTCCGCAAGCTCTTCCACCTCGATAACCGTCGCAAAAGGCATAAAACCATCGATCATCAAATGTAATTTTTCATGCTCGACCGTACTAAAGGCTAAATACTGGACTTTACCACAGCTTTGTGCCAGCTCCCTTACAGTTGTTTGCATCCCTTGCTTCACTATTTCCTCCGCATCATCAATGATGAATGTCTGAATACGATTTAAATTAAGACCCAGCTTTAAATACACCGCACGCGCACGGTTTGGTGTTGCTACTACGATATCCACCCCACGGACCAAATCCTCGATCTCTTCCTCCATACTTCCGTTCGTTTTAAGTCCTTTGATATAGAGGTCCTTATTGTTGCTGATGGTCACAAATCGATCTACTATTTCGGCAATTCTTTCCTCATTAGGTGCTAAAACCAAGACTTTCGGAGCCTCGTCCTGTGTATATTTCAAGCGCATCAATACACCAAGAACATAAGTAGTTGTTTTTCCAGCTCCTTCAGGTGCAATGCCAATGATATTGTGTCCACCGATGATTCGAGAGAGTGATTTTAACTGGATTACTTTTGCCGTAACATATCCCAAATCTCTCATCGATGCATGAAGACGTTTACTAAGCTTTAATTTCTCTAGAGACACTACCGAATGATTAAAATGAATACAAAGCTACAAATTTTATTCATTTTCAGGTTGTGGAGTATTTTGTGGTGCAGCTTCATCTAAATCTTCAAAAATAGCCATCAACAAAAGATAATATCCTTTTTCTAATCCTAACTTTTTTGCTTTAATTTCAATAGTTTCCATGGTCTACGTTTTTAATGGTAAGTATTCGTTGAAACACCATTTTCAAATCATATGCCAAAAGATAATATTTGGAGAAAACACGAATAAATCTACTTTTTAGCAAGTATTTTTTCATATTGTGGTGTTAATTGTCCAAAGTTTCGATAAAAATACGTGTGTTGTCCTGTTTTAGATTAATCTTTTTTTTTAAAAACCCTTCAACTCTTTGTTTATTGCATGCAAGCCAATTACACCGTAGTGAGGACAATTAGGAATTGTGTAAAAAATAAATAAAATTGTTTATATAATATTATTTATCAAATATTGTTTACCTTTGTAGTATGGAAAAAGAACTATCCATATTAAAAGGCATACATCCAGGATTTTTTCTCGCAAACGAACTTCGCAAGAAAAACATCGGTCGAGGACAATTTGCACTCGGTATCAATGAGTACCCTCAGGTTATAGGTGATATTGCCAACGGCAAGCGCAGGCTAACGCCACGTATTGCCCTCAAACTGGATCATGCTTTGGGCAAAGAAGAGGGGTTTTTCATGTTGTTACAGGCTTGGTACGATATAATGGAAGAAAAGCGGTCGCAACAACCCAACACCACACCCGACCTTACCCAGTTGCGGGCAGGTATATTTTGGGATACCGACATCAATCACATTGATTGGACGAAACAGTACAGGGCAGTTATCCAACGTATATTTGAACGAGGTACAGAAGATGAACAAAAGGAAATTACTCGTTTTTACGGAATAGATAAAGTTCAATCCACGCTTGCACAATTGAAAGACACACCAGACACACCACGCCACATAGACAGACGCCATGCTCTATTATAATACGGTTAACAATCTACTCAAAGACACGTTGGAACTTGTCATGCAAGCCCCGATTTTCAATGATTTTCGTTTGGTCGGTGGCACTTCGCTAAGCCTACAATTAGGTCATCGTATGTCAATAGA
>JBEBVG010000204.1:0-4449 GCA_040392845.1 Sphingobacterium sp.
GATTGTAATATATGCGGGCGATATCCTGCATAGACAGTCCCAATTCAGTAAGCTTGTATTTTCCGACCAGATGCGCACGTAAGAATTCCGATTGGAAGAT
The DNA here is from genome assembly GCA_040392845.1 of Sphingobacterium sp. Taxonomy (GTDB): domain Bacteria; phylum Bacteroidota; class Bacteroidia; order Sphingobacteriales; family Sphingobacteriaceae; genus Sphingobacterium. Next base: position 101 of record JBEBVG010000204.1, read on the forward strand.
TAAACTGTTTTTTGTACTATCTGCGATAGCGATAAGGGAAATAGTGTCCAGCACGTACCGGTCTTGGTTATACGCAATGGAAGATTGTGTAATGTGGATATCTCCGTTTAGGAAGTTGAGGTCTGCTGTTTCAAAGTCGGCAGATATTTTTCCATGATAACGCATATTCTCGTCCATTAACTTCAGGTTTTGCAGATTGATGCTGTCTATCATGAGGTTAACCTGTGCTTTGGGATATTTGCCCTTCATGTTGGCCGCCATGTCCATATTAAATCTGACATTGGGATCTGTACTTTTGATTTCGCCGGCAATGTCTCCATTACTGGCAACCATATCCAATGATATATCGTGGTAGCCATATCCCATGGCGTCGAGCCGGTTGATCCGGCCATTGAGATCGGCCACCATTGTTTTTGGATCCAGTCCACTTCCTTTGACACGGGCCTCGACAGATACGATACCCAGTACGGAATCTTGGTTCAGGATGTGCCCAAGGTTAAAATCAGCTATCGTCACCTGAGCATCATATGTCGTATCCCGTCCCGCCATATTAAGATTGCCATTTACCGTTGCATTGCCTTTATCCGTATGCAGGGACATGTTGGCATCAAAGCCCTGCATGCCCCCGGATAGTGTTCCCGACAGAGCCATGGCATTCGGAAATTGAAAGCCTTTGGGAAGCAAGGATTTAGCGACGAGCTGATCCAGGTCGTTCTTCGAACTTGTTAGCTTCTTCACATCCAGATCTATACGCATCCGATCGACATCGGGCAGGCCTTTGATATCGGCACTGGCTATGATATGGGTATTGTTCAGTGTTTTAAACTCTAGTTTGGGAATATGCAGATCATTAACTTTACCGCTAACTCTACCATCAATATAGAATTTTTTTGTCAGCAGCGGCCGCATCGCTTCAATATCCTGAAGGTCAGGAACAAAGAAGCGAATATCGCGCATGTCAATTTGCGTTTTGTTGATGTTGGCGTCAATCTGTAAAGCTTGGAGATTCTTCGAGACAGCATCCAGCGACGGATAACTGATCTTAATATGATCTCTGATTGTAGTCTGTGGCGTCTGTACCAGTAAATTTTTGATTTCTGCCCCGGTATTAGAATATACAAAATCACCTTTGAGCTGCTTGAGGAAGAAGCCCGAATGATCTTTTGCGGTTAAGTTGCCCAAAGAACCCGAGATCGAATCAGAGGAATAATATAGGTCATCCAGTGTACCCGCAAGATCGGTAATTTTGATATTGAAATAATCGAAGCCCTGCATGCGGGGCTGGTTGTCGTCCTTAAACCAAAAGTTAGTTTTATTAATGGACAATTTTTCTGCCGACACGATCCAGTTGGCAGATGTTGTATCATTATTACTTTCTGCAGGTTTAGTATTTTTGCCTAATAACACAAATGAATCCGATTCGTCAAGTAGGAGATCTTTCAAGCGAACAACTTCCTTATTCAGATCTATCTCCTGGACGTTTGCCGAAAGATTTTTAATAGCAAACCTGGTATCCATCGCAGTAGATTCATCCTCGTACTTAATTTGTATATTTTTCAGCTGGATAGTTTTGGTGGCCAGATTGGGTAGGAGAGAACTACCTTCTACACTAGCGTCTGTAATTCCGAAATCTTCCGCTTTGGGTGTAGTTGTTTCGGTTGCAGGAGACCATTGTTTGACCGCTGCCGTCAACCCGTCCAGGTGGATGTTCGGAATATTGAATGTCATATTATCCTTCAGGTCGAAGGTCTTTATACGCGTATTAAAATGATGGAGTTGTATATCGGCGGCAGTCCCTATCATGTCGTCATGGTAGACAAAATGTATGCGGTCTAACTTGACCTTATCGATATCAAAGATAAGGGCCGAAGCCGTATCGGCATCGGGCGTACTTTCCTTTTCTGAAGAAAAGGCCTGCATAATATAATCAAAATTAAAATCCCCGCTGGGAGCTGCCCGTTTAATTTTTGCTGTAATGCCTTCCAGGTTTATTTCCTGGATTTCTACCGTATTCTTTAACAGTTTCCATAAGTTGATATCGACTAACAGTTTTTCACCAGACAACAACGTGTCCTGGCTTTGATCCTCAAAATAAACGTTTTCAAGGACGAGTTTCTTAGGGAAAGTAATATTGATATAACCAATATCAACGGGAGTGCCGATTTTTGTTTCCAGGTAATGGGTCACTTTTCCCACGACATAATTTTGGACGGCGGGTAACCTCACTAAGAAAATAATCAATAAAAATAAAACTATCAGGGATCCTATTATCCACAAAATAGTGCGAAGAAAAAATCGTATAAATCTATTCAAGCCTATATAAACTTCGTTAATCCTGCTGTTCTAAGATAAAACGTAAAAATAGGGGAAAAGTTTTGTATTTTTAAGGATGAAAGCCAACGTAAATAAATGAAGATACTGATTGTAGAAGATGAGCCGGCAATATTAAATACGGTCAAGGAGTTTTTAGAAGGTGAAAAATTTTTAGTCGAGACTGCGGATACTTTTGAAAAAGGGATTGAAAAAGTCCTTACGTATACTTACGACTGTATACTTTTAGATATTATGTTGCCTGGTGGGAGCGGTCTTGATATCTTAAAAAGTATGAATAAGGAGAAAATCAGGCAGCCGGTTTTGATTTTATCGGCGAAGGATTCTATAGAAGACAAGGTATTGGGGTTAGAGATCGGCGCAGACGATTACCTGGCAAAACCTTTTCACTTAGCTGAGCTACTTGCTCGTATCAAATCTATTATCAGACGTCATGGACATTCGAATGATGGTCTTATATATTATAAAAATGCATGTCTCAATCCAGACGACAGGGAATTGTTGATATCGGGTGTGAATGTCCCTCTCAACCGTAAGGAATATGATATGTTGTATTATTTTATCTCTCGTCCCAATAAGCTGATGGAGAAAACGACTTTAGCGGAAGCAGTGTGGGGCGATCATGTCGATCAGGCAGATAACCTGGATTTTGTTTACTCGCAGATAAAGAATCTACGGAAAAAATTGAAAGATGCCCATGCAGAAATGGACATACAAGCCGTATATGGCGTAGGTTATAAACTGGTATAAATGGCTATATCTGTCAAAAATTATACAAACCGATTTTTGGTTGTCGCTATCCTGATCATTATGGCGGTTTGGGCACTGTTGTTCTATGCGGTCATTATGGACGAAGTATACGACAATATCGATGATGGTTTGAAAAATCAAAAAATACTAATTCTTAGAGAAGTATATAAGGATCCGGATATTATCTTGAATACACAGGAATTTGGTGTTAACCAGTTTCGGATATTACCTGCAGAAGAAGGCGACCTCATCGATGAAAATCATTTTTCGAAAGAATTTATCTACATGCCCTACGACGAAGAGGACGAACCCTATAGAATACTGCATACCGGTTTTTACGACAAAGAAGGTAAACCTTATAAGTTGGAAATCAGAACATCGACGGTTGAGGAAGATGACTTCCTTATCAATCTTGCCCTTTCTTTAGCTGTTCTTTACGCTGTCATTGTATTGAGTATTACGGTCATCAACCATTTTGTGTTGCGGAGAGCATGGAAGCCTTTTCATCGCATCCTGACTAATCTGAGCAAATATCGCTTTGGCAGAGCCGACAGTTTTCATGCTGTACCTACACAAGTTGAAGAATTCGAAGCATTAAATCAACAGATACAGCGGATGATCCATCGGAACGAAAGTGTGTTCCACAGCCAGAAGAGGTTTATCGAAAATGCTTCGCATGAGCTACAGACACCATTGACCATTGTCACCAATAAACTTGATCTCCTCCTGAGTGATGAAGATTTGAATGAAAGCCAGTTGTCCAGGATAGCAGAAGCCAAGCAGTCGCTGCTTCGAATGGCTAACCTCAACAAGTCATTGTTAATGCTGTCACGGATTGAAAATCATCAATATACCGTGGTTGAAAATATCAATTTCAATGAAATCATCCAGGAATTGATACAGGAGCTAGGCTATCTCGTCGAACATAAAGAGATACAGCTGCATTACCGGGAAGAAGGTGTGTTTTGTGGTATGTACAATAAGGAGCTAGCCTTTGTGCTTCTCTCTAACCTGTTGCGGAATGCCATAAAGCATAATCACAAAGGAGGTGTAATCCGGGTAACTGTAGCGGAAGATACTATTCGTATAGCTAACAGTGCCACATCCGATGCATTGGATACGACAACAATCTTTGAGCGCTTTCGAAAAGGCGGCCAGGATACACAGTCTACCGGCCTCGGGCTTGCCATCGTCCAGTCTATCCTTCAGCAGTACCCTGCACTGTCCTTAACGTATACTTTTAACGATAATTTGCATGAGTTTCAACT
>JBEBVG010000205.1:0-4443 GCA_040392845.1 Sphingobacterium sp.
TTTTTTTCGGCAAGTCGTCGGGATAAAATAAGGTTTTCCAGGAGGGCGTGGCATAGCTTGAACATCCGATATGTATATTGCTTTTTTTCATAATATAATAAGAACCTCGTTCGCGTTGATTGGTTCATTAAAGCAAATAGCTAAAGGTTACTTTGTACTATATTAATTGAGAAATGTAATCGTTACTTTTGAAAAAAGAATAACTGAAATACTTCAATCAAATTATAAAATTATCAGGCAATGAATACATATACCGTCAAAGCATTCGGCACAGAAGCTCCCGAAGCAGATCTAAAAGCAATAAAAATCGACCGTCGTGAAGTCAGGGAGAAAGACGTCGAGATTGACATCCTATATTGTGGTGTTTGTCATTCGGATTTACACACGGCGAGAAATGAATGGCATGGGACCATTTACCCCAATGTCCCCGGCCATGAAATCGTGGGACGGGTTACTAAAGTTGGTAACGATGTCACTAAATTCAAAGTTGGTGATCTGGCGGCTGTAGGCTGTATGGTAGATAGCTGCCGTGAATGTGAACATTGCAAAGAAGGATTAGAACAGTATTGTGAAAAAGGAAATATTCAGACTTACAACGGTCTGGATAAACACTTGAATAAGCAGACTTTTGGAGGTTATTCAGAGCGTGTGGTCGTAGACGAAGATTTTGTATTACATGTTCCCGAAAACCTGGATCTGGCAGCTACAGCTCCACTGCTCTGTGCAGGCGTGACCACCTGGTCGCCTTTGAAACACTGGAATGTGGGTCCCGGACAAAAAGTAGGTATTCTAGGCATCGGTGGGTTGGGACATATGGGTGTAAAGTTGGCAAAAGCTATGGGAGCTCACGTTGTGGTGATTACGACTTCGCCTTCAAAGGTCGACGATGCAAAGCGTCTGGGAGCCGATGAGGTCATTTTGTCGAGTGATGAAGAACAGATGAGAGCCAATGTTAACACGTTGCATTTTATCCTGGATTGTGTATCTGCACAGCATGATGTCAATGCTTATCTGAGACTACTGAAGGTCGACGGCACATTAGCATTAGTCGGAGCACCGGAACATCCATTACCCATTGCTCCGTTCAGCCTTATTCCGGCGCGTAAGAACTTTGCAGGTTCTACCATCGGCAGTATTGCTGAAACGCAGGAAATGCTGGATTTTTGCGGTCGCCACAATATTACGGCTGATATTGAACTGATCCGTATGGAAGATATCAATCATGCATACGATCGTTTGTTAAAAGGGGATGTAAAGTATCGTTTTGTGATTGATATGGCTTCGTTGAAGAACGGATAGAAAGAATGTTTAATAGGGGAGGTTTTTGTACAAAAATGAACCATTTCTGTACAAAAACGAATATTCCTGCTAAGTATTATACTTAGTTTTGGAAGAGTACTTCACTATTAAATAATAATGAGATGATTAAAATATTGATTGGTAATTTTTGGATATTATGTTTCTTTTTAGCCGTAAACGGACAATCCATTCAATATCATACACCAAATATGTATACGGGCGGGAGCCAGATCGAACGTATACAGCAGGCGGTTGATAAGGCTTCCGGTACCACAGGCCGGGTCATCATCCCACCATATGACGAGGTGACAGGAGAGAAGGTTTGGTTAATTGACCGTGCTATCCTGTTGCCTGGTGATATGGAGTTAGTATTAGATAATTGTACCATCAAGCTCTCGGATCAGTGTCGGGACAATTTTATACGGTCCGCCAATTCCGGTCTCGGTATCTCGGAAATTAAATCCCTGAAAAACATAAAGATCAAAGGCATTGGGAATGTGCTTTTAGAAGGAGCGGACAATCCAAGGTCTACAGGTGACCATAATAAAACGTTGTCTACAACTCCTTCCGGAGATTTTACGCAATCGTATGGTAGTGATGCCGGTAAAGCTGATGAAAACCAAAAAGGAGGATGGCGAAATCATGGAATTATTTTAGCCTATGTCGATCAGTTTGAAATCAGTGGGATTACTTTAAAGGATTATCATGCGCATGGTATCGTTCTGGAGCGGGCAATGAACGGGAAAGTCGCTGATATTACCTTTGATGTCAGACAAGCTGTCACTATTGATGGAAAAGACCGGCAGATACTAAACCAGGATGGGCTGGGCATCCGCTTTGGCTGTAAGAATATTATTATTGATAACTGCCGTGGGGTAAGTGGAGACGATTTTATCAATATCGGATTGACTGATACAAATACGGCTGCCGGCCAGGAAAATGTCAATGTCGTCAGCGGAGCTATATATCGTGGAGCAGTGGACAATATCGCTAATATTTATCTTCAAAACTGGCAAGACTTCTATTCCATATCCCATCGCGCTATCCGTATAATGCCTGTAGGCAAATTGAGGATAAATAATGTATTTATCGAGAACATGGTTATCAATAAATCATCTAAGCAAGGCCTCGTTGTAGAACATACACATAATATACAGGGGCTTTTTGTTCGGAATGTCATTTCCCACCATATGATTTCTGCGAAAGGAATTACACAAGCCAGCTTCCGGGATATCCTGCGTATTGGTCCGGGCGAGGCAACCGATATCATACCCGGTGATTCGGTGACGATTGATCATGTAAGGAGCATTCCCGAGTAAATAAATCCTTAGATAGCCCTTTCTGTACAAAAGTGAACCATTTCTGAACAAACCAATACCCTGTGGCGGGTTCTCATTGGCTACTTTTGTACCAAGCCGAAGCGCTATAATCGTTCGGCTGACCAATAATAAAACTATAAATAAGAGAACAAAGAAATTAAACTATTAAATCCTTATGCCTATTGAGATACACAATTATCAATTAGAGTCAGCTTGTCTTCACTCCTTAATTTGTAAACGAAGACATAAAAATGTGAATGTTTTTTTAACGTTAACCAACATCTAAATTTATATGATAAAAGAAATTAAAACAAAGTTTAAAGACTACTTCATGCTTGTCGCATTCGTTCTGTCGACAACGGCTATGTATGCACAACAAAGTCTTTCAATCCGAGGAAAAGTAAGTGATGCCGATGGAAATGCATTAATCGGTGTGACCGTCTATGTGAAAGATGGAAATACAACAACGACGACCGATCAGGCGGGTAACTATACGTTACAGGCGCCGCCATCTTCCACAGTAGTATTCTCCTATGTCGGTTACAGCGATCATGAAGTCGCCGTAAATTCTTCCGGCGTTGTGAATGTAACCATGGCTGGCGACAAACTGCTCGATGAAGTAGTGGTCATCGGATACGGAACAGCGCGGAAAAAGGATTTGACCGGAGGCCTGTCCGTTGTTGGTGAAAAAGAGCTAGGAATGGTTTCTACGCCCAACTTAATGGATCGGCTGGTGGGCCAGGTAGCCGGGTTTACGATTACGACATCGAATGCGGCTCCAGGTGCAAGCCAAGGCCTTCTTATCCGTGGAGAAAATTCAATATCGGCCAATAATTCGCCTTTAATCGTACTCGACGGAATCCCCTATAGCGGTTCTTTAGTAGATCTGGATCCAAATATCATCGACAATCTTACTGTGCTGAAAGATGCTTCGGCCGTGGCAATTTATGGTTCGCGTGGGTCTAACGGGGTTATCTTGATCCAGACAAAAAGAGGTAAAATCGGGAAACCTCAGGTGAACTACAAAGGACAGCTCGGCATGGCTGAGCCTATGCAATATATCGAGGTCATGGGACCTAATGAATACATTCGTTTACAACAGGATATCGGCCGTTTGAAAGAAGGACTTTCCGGGGATCAATTGGATCCTATCGCCGGAAATATCATCAGCGTTACCGAACGGGAAAATTATGCCAACGGCATTACCCATAATTGGCAGGATTATATCTTCCGGAGAGGTCTAACAATGGACCATCAGGTCAACTTTTCCGGCGGCACGGAGAGTACAAAATATCTGGCAGCTGTTTCATCGCTCGGGCAAGAGGGTGTGGTTTACAACTCCAAACTGTCCCGTACGATTATATCGGCAAATATCGATCAGACATTCAACAGCTGGCTCACTACGGGTATAGGAACACAATTTACACAACGGGACGATGGTGGTATAACCCCGAATATCGAGCATGCGATAAAGCAAAGTCCCTATGGAAAATATAAAGATGAATCCGGATATTATGTGAACGAACCTATGGAATATTCGCTGATCACCAATCCTATGCGGAATGTAAATGCGGATCAGGAACGTACCAACCGGAATTTTTTCCTAAGCGCTTACACAAATATCTTATTGCCTGTGGAAGGATTATCCTTCCGGTCCAATTACGGTTACAACTACCGCAGCAACTTTACGGGAACCTATTACGGACGGGATACGTTCGAAGGTAGAGAACAGGCGGGAACGGTTGGTGGGAAAGGCAGTGTCAGTAATAGCCACTATACCGAATATACCTGGGAAAATATACTGCGCTACGAACGTGAGATCGGT
>JBEBVG010000206.1:0-4414 GCA_040392845.1 Sphingobacterium sp.
AATAGATGTTTAAGAAAATATTAATTGCCAATAGGGGGGAAATAGCCCTACGAATTATTCGGACCTGTCGGGAGATGGGCATCAAAAGTGTAGCCGTATATTCTACCGCAGATCGGGATAGTCTCCATGTGAGATTTGCTGACGAAGCCGTGTGTATAGGTCCTCCTGCCAGTCGAGATTCTTACCTAAATATCCCAAATATCATAGCGGCAGCTGAGTTAACTAATGCTGATGCCATCCACCCGGGATACGGTTTCTTATCCGAAAATGCACGCTTTTCAGCGATATGTGCCGAATATGGTATTAAATTTATCGGTGCTACTGCCGAACAGATAGAGAAAATGGGTGATAAATCCTCGGCAAAAGACACCATGAAAAACGCAGGTGTACCTACAGTGCCAGGATCAAATGGTTTGATACCCGACGTTAAAACAGGCATCAAACTAGCTAACGAGATTGGATATCCTGTAATTATCAAAGCCACTGCCGGCGGTGGAGGCCGGGGTATGCGGATCATTTGGAAAGATGAAGAGTTTGAGCCTAATTGGGATTCGGCTCGCCAGGAAGCAGCCGCAGCATTTGGCAATGATGGTATATATCTGGAAAAGTTTGTCGAAGAACCCCGTCATATTGAGATCCAGGTTATTGGTGACCAATATGGTACCGTATGCCATTTATCGGAGCGGGATTGTTCTATACAACGCCGACATCAAAAATTGGTAGAAGAGGCCCCTTCGCCGTTCATCACGCCAGAGCTACGTGCCAAAATGGGAGAAGCAGCGATCAAAGGTGCACAAGCGGTGAGATATGAAGGTGCCGGAACTATCGAGTTCCTCGTGGATAAGCACCGCAATTTCTATTTTATGGAAATGAATACGCGTATCCAGGTAGAACATCCTGTTACGGAAGAAGTCATCAATTTTGATCTGATTAAAGAACAAATCAAAGTGGCTGCTGGTATTCCTATTTCAGGAAAAAGCTATGAACCTTCCATGCATGCCATAGAATGTCGTATCAATGCCGAAGATCCGTTCAATAACTTCCGTCCTTCGCCAGGTAAGATTACTAACTTTCATTCGCCGGGAGGTCATGGTGTTCGTGTCGATACACATGTGTATGCCGGATATACTATCCCGCCCAACTATGACTCGATGATAGCCAAGCTCATCTGCGTCGCACAAACCCGCGAAGAAGCAATCTCCACTATGGAACGCGCATTAAGCGAATTTGTCATTGAGGGCGTAAAAACAACGATTCCGCTACACCTAAGATTGATGCGCGATCCAAACTTCAGGGCAGGGAACTTTACCACGAAGTTTATGGAAACCTTTGACCTGAACGCTTACCCAGACGAAGAAGAAGCGTAAAAATTTTGTTTTCGTATTAAAAGATACCATTCTTACAACAAAGAATGGTATTTTTGCTATTTGAGCAACATCAATATATGTCTAGTAAAAAATTATTAAACGCAATAAAGGAAAAAGGAAAAACCCTCGAAGCTGAAATGTCTTTTTTTGAACATTTGGAAGTACTTCGTTGGCATATTATCCGTGCTGTTATTGCAGTCACGATCTTCGCCATTCTATCATTCAGCTTCTACGATTTTATCTTCAATCAAATCATCATGGGACCCAAGAATCTTGATTTTTGGACATACCGTATGATGTGTAAACTGGGAGATGCCCTCAACTTAGAAGGTTTCTGTGTAGAACGAATTCCTTTTAACATTATCAATACCGAATTAGCGGGTCAGTTTATGTTACAGATCAACTCCTGTTTGTTGATGGCTGTTGCATTAGGTTTTCCATACCTCCTATTCGAAGTTTGGCTATTTATCAAACCCGCATTGACCGATATAGAACGTCGTTCGGCAAACGGGTTTGTCCTATACGCCACGGTACTGTTCGTTATCGGCGCATTATTTGGCTACTATATTGTAGTTCCCCTTTCCGTCAATTTTTTAGCTAACGTATCACTAAGTGACGAGATTACCAATCAGATTACGATAGACTCTTACCTGTCGACCATTGCAACACTGACGCTAGGTTGCGGTGTCATCTTCCTCTTACCTATTTTGATATTTATTCTGTCCAAACTAGGTTTAATGACACCACAGTTTATGCGTGCAAGTAGACGATATGCCATTGTCATTATCTTGATTATTGCAGCTATCATCACCCCTACGGCCGATGTAATAACGCTACTTACAGTCAGTGCGCCAATGTTTATGCTTTACGAACTCAGCATCATTGTATCTGCACGGGTCAAAAAGCAACGAGATTTAAAGGAAAAAGAATTTTATAACAAATAAACGTAAAGATCATGAAAATAGCTATCGGAAGTGACCATGCAGGTTTTGATTATAAAACAGAACTCATCAATCATCTCAGGAATCTCGGATACGATGTACAGGATTATGGGCCATCCTCTGCCGACTCTGTAGACTACCCGGACTATGCACACCCCGTCGCCAATGCTATTGAAAAGGGCGAACAGACACTGGGTATCTTGATCTGTGGTAGTGCTAATGGTGTCGCTATTACAGCAAACAAACATCAAGGAATACGCGCTGCTATAGCCTGGCAAAGTGAAATCGCTGCATTGGCACGCCAGCATAACGATGCAAACATCTTATGTATTCCCGCAAGATTTATTGATATCGATTTAAGCAAAAAGATCACGACCACTTTCATAACAACCGATTTTGAGGGTGGCAGACATGCTAACCGTGTGAATAAGATTTCCTGTATATAGGTCATGAAACAGCTCCTGGGTTTATTTCTTATCGTATTCCTGACAAACAGCTGTACATTAGCACAGAGTCCATCACGCTATACAGAAGAATTAACGGAGGAGCATGCAAGAAAACATCTGACTATACTTTCTTCTGAAGCCTACGAGGGACGCGGAACGGGACAAGCCGGAGGCCATAAAGCTGCCCGCTATATTGCGGATCATTTTAACGAATATGGCCTCACACCAATAATCAAAGACTCCTACTTCCAGTCCGTTGGCCTACGAAGAACATCCTATAAGATCAACGCGTTTGGAATAAGCAATATACCGCTGACACTTGGTAGAGATTATTTTGTACAAGGAGATAACACTTTTCAGAATTTTGATGCCAGGGAAATTGTTTTCGTTGGATACGGTATCCAGGATTCCAGATACGACGAGTTAAAAGGAATCGATATCAAGGGCAAAGTCGTCCTCCTTCTCAACGAAGATGAACCCATAGACAGTAATGGACTTTCAGTGATTACTGGTAAAAAATATAAATCCGAATGGACTGTAAACCGGTTTAAGCGAATCCAGGCAGTCCTCAAACACAAACCTCAGCTCATTCTGGCAACAGGAAAAATGGCCCGGCAAATGATACAGCAGGGTAATAATCGCAACCTGCTCGGCCGTATTCAGCTCGATGATCACACTGTTGAACCGAAAGAGGTTTCACAGCGAACACCGATAGTCTATATCACGGAATCCATTGCAGATAAAATCCTAAAACAGGCACAAACTTCTTTGCAAGAATTCAAAAACAAAGTAGACAGCACATTTAAACCCACCACCTCGTATATTCCTTTGACTCTCCACGCCAGCATGGGTATCTTATCCGAGAAGCTCAATGATCCCAATGTGCTGGGATTGGTTGAAGGAACGGATCTGAAAGATGAAGTCGTCGTTGTCTGTGCACACTATGATCATGATGGTATATTACCTGACGGAACATATTTCCCGGGTGCTGATGACAACGGTAGTGGCACAGTAGCTGTCTTAGAACTGGCACGGACTTTCGCCCAAGCCAAAAAAGAAGGTAATGGCCCACGCCGAAGTATCCTGTTTATCGCACTGGCTGCCGAAGAGCGAGGTCTTTTGGGATCGAAATATTATGTAGCAAATCCAGCCCTTCCTCTCCGCAATACGGTAGCCTGTATCAACATCGATATGATCGGCCGTATTGATGATAAGCACCTGAATGGCAATCATAATTATATACACGTCATCGGAACGAACAGGTTAAGCACAGACTTAAAATCTATCCTCGAAGGCGCCAACCGTACAATCCAACTCGAATTGGACGATATGTATAACAACCCTGATGATCCTCTACGATTATATTACCGTTCGGATCATTATAACTTTGCCCAGAAAGGTATCCCTTCTCTCTTCTTCTTCTCTGGACTACACCCACATTACCATACACCTGAAGACACGGCAGACAAAATTGATTTTCCGATGATGGTCAAACGGGAGAAGCTCATTTTTCACGTGGTATGGGATATCGCCAACCGCGATAACAGACCTCGGGTAGATATCGATTAGCCGATACTTCAACCTATTCTTTCACCCCACATTTATTGCTTTTTTAAAATAATACTTGCATATCTAAAATTTACATTTATATTTGCAGTGT
>JBEBVG010000207.1:0-4387 GCA_040392845.1 Sphingobacterium sp.
ACATGCACACATCGGCATAATCGGCAGTGGCAGTTGGGCGACGGCGATGATAAAGATGCTGACGGATAATGTTAACCCCAAGCAGATCTTTTGGTGGGTACGTAAAAAAGAAGATATAGACTTCATTCGGAAATATAAACATAACCCCGCTTATCTTCGTGCAATCGAAGTAAAAATCGATCCCGAACATATTCGTTCGGATGTAAAATGGATCATACAACAATCGGATATCGTGGTGCTCAATACGCCCGCAGCTTATCTAAAGGCAGCTCTATCGGGTATAGATCAACAAGATCTCCAGGGGAAAGTTATTGTTTCAGCTATAAAAGGCATTATTCCAGACGAGAATCTACTTGTGGGAGACTACCTCATGCAGAAGTTTGCTATTCCCGCTGAAAATATCGTCGTAATAGGTGGGCCTTGCCACGCCGAGGAAGTCGCACAGGAAAAGTTATCTTACCTTACTTTCGCTTGTCCGAAGGAGAAGTATGCGACTGTAGTAGCTGATCTGTACGAAACACATTATATTAAGCCCGTTCTTTCACAAGATGCCGTCGGTATTGAATATTGTGCGGTGCTAAAAAATATCTATGCCCTGGCGGGTGGTATATGTCACGGACTTGGGTATGGGGACAACTTTCAGGCTGTATTGGTATCCAATGCGGTCCGGGAGATGGAACATTTTGTCCGTGCCATAGAAATACACGATCGGGATATCAAAGCCTCTGCCTATTTGGGAGATCTGCTGGTTACAGCTTATTCGCAGTTTAGCCGTAACCGTACTTTTGGCAAAATGATCGGTAAAGGATATACCGTACAGTCGGCACAGCTGGAAATGAATATGGTGGCTGAAGGTTATTACGCCTCGGGATGTATTCAGAATATTATCCGGCAGCAGCAGTTGGAGATGCCTATCTGTACGATGGTGTATGACGTTTTATATAAGCAGAAGCCGGCTGGTGAGGCCGTTGCGCAGTTAGCTCAAAATTTTACGTAAGATGATAGATAAGGAACGAATAGCGGCAACATATCAGCAAATTCAAGATGAAATATGCGCAGCCCTCGAAACACTTGATGGCAAAGCAAAATTTGAGGAAGAAGTTTGGGAACGCGAAGGTGGTGGCGGAGGCCGTACGCGCATTATCCAGGGGGGAGATGTGTTGGAAAAAGGTGGCGTCAACTTTTCGGCTGTACATGGGCAACTGCCCGATATCGTCAAAAAATCCTTCGGTGTAGAGGAGGAAGAATTCTTCGCAACCGGTGTCTCCATTGTACTTCATCCCCATAATCCACATGTACCCATCATCCATATGAATATCCGTTATTTCGAACTGAACGAACAGGTTCGATGGTTTGGCGGCGGTATAGATCTGACGCCACATTATGTCGTAGAAGACGATGCGCAGTATTTTCATAGAGCGTTAAAAGCGGTTTGTGACCGGCACCATCCGAATTTTTATTCTGATTTCAAAGCTTGGGCAGACCGTTATTTCTTTATTAAGCACCGTAACGAGACAAGAGGAATAGGAGGGGTGTTTTATGATAAACTAACTCCTGAAAAAACAGGTCTGACTGAAGAGCAGCTGTTTGATTTTTCATGTGATCTTGGGCGTACATTTGCACCTGTTTATGCTGAGCTGGCCAATCGTCACCGCCATCAGCCCTTTTCTCTACAGGAGAAAGAGTGGCAGCTCTTACGAAGAGGGCGTTATGTTGAATTTAACCTCGTGTATGATGCCGGTACTAAATTTGGACTGGAAACAAACGGACGTATCGAGTCCATATTAATGAGTCTTCCGACACAGGCTAGCTGGCAGTATGATTTTAAGCCTGCTCTAAATTCTGCAGAGCAGAAGACACTAGATTTATTGAAAAAAGGTATAGAATGGACGTAAGGTAATTGTTCATTCGTAAATAAAAGCAATTCATGATAAATTTTACACGATTTACATTAGCTAATGGATTGACCGTATTGGTCCATGAGGACCATGCTACAGCCATGGCTGTGGTCAATATCCTATATAAGGTTGGTGCGCGCGATGAAACACCGGACAAAACCGGATTTGCACATCTCTTCGAGCACCTGATGTTCGGTGGCTCTATCCATATTCCAAGCTACGACACACCGCTGCAGCAAGTGGGTGGTGAAAACAATGCTTTTACCAGCAACGATATTACCAATTATTACTTAACATTGCCGGCGAACAATTTGGAAACGGCGTTCTGGCTGGAAAGCGACAGGATGTTGAGCTTGGCTTTTAGCGAACAGAGCCTTGATGTACAGCGACAGGTTGTATGTGAGGAATTCAAACAGCGTTATCTCAATCAGCCCTATGGAGATGTATGGCTAAGGTTGCGGCCACTGGCCTACAAAGAACATCCGTATCGTTGGGCGACGATCGGTAAAGAACTTAAACATATTGAAGAGGCACAGATGGATGATGTCAAAGCCTTTTTCAAAAAATACTATACACCCCAAAATGCGATTATGGTGGTAGCGGGAAATGTGAACTTGGATGATGTGAAGGCGTTGTCCGAAAAATGGTTTGGTAATATCCCGCGTGGGGAAAGTTTTGTACGGGACCTTCCACAGGAACCCCGACAGACAGAAGCACGAAGAGAAGAAGTCGAGGCTGATGTGCCTGCTGATAGCTTATATATCGCTTTTCATGGTCCGGATCGGTTATCGGCAGATTATCAGGCGATGGATCTTATTTCAGACATGCTCTCCCGAGGTTCTTCATCCCGTCTGTATCGCGGTTTGGTCAAAGAACGGCAGTTATTCAGTGAAGTAAATGCATATGTCATGGGAAGTATCGATCCCAACTTGTTTGTCGTAGAAGGCAAACCCCTGCCACATGTACCTATCGCGGAAGCGGAGCAAGCCTTGTGGTCCGAGCTGGACAAAATAAAGACCGAACAAGTCGCGGAAGAGGAGCTGCAAAAAGTGAAAAACAAGATTGAATCTACCCTGCTTTTTGCGGAGCTGTCCATATTAGACAAAGCTATGAACCTGGCTTACTATGAAGCGGTCAATAAGGCCGAGGACTATAATGAGGAAATTCAAAAATATCTGGCGGTCACACCACAACAAATTCAAGATATGGCTAATACGTTATTCAGAAAAGAAAACTCATCGACATTGATCTATCGTGCAAAAGGAGGTCAGCATGCTGAATAGATCCGTAGCACCAGATTTCAGCCCTATCAAGGCGTTGACACTTATCCAACCAGAATTAAGGGTCTTTGACAATGGTATGAAAACTTTTGTCTTTCAAGCTCCCCACCAGGAATTGTTGAAGTTTGAGTTTGTCTTTAACAATTTTTTCGATGCGGAAGAGCAGCCTCTTTTTAATACAGCTATGGCGGCTATGCTCAAAGAAGGCACCACGTCGCTAAGCAGTGCGGAAATCGCCGAAAAAATAGATTTTTATGGCGCCTATTTAATGCCGGAATATAGTCTGGACCATACGTCGCTAACTGTTTACACGATGCACAAGTATGTGGATCGCATATTGCCTATCGTCAGTGATATATTACGGAATAGCCTATTCCCGGAGAATGAACTACATACCTTTGTTCGCAATAGCAAGCAATCTTTGCAGATCGCTCTTCAGAAAAATGATGTGATAGCACGACGGATTTTCTATCAACAGGTGTTTGGTGACAACAGATATGGTATTGTTCCTACACTGGAGGGGTATGACGATTTGAACCGGACGCACTTGCTTCATCTCTATCAACAACAGATCCAACCTGCCAACTGTACCTTGTTCATTGCCGGAAATGTCGATGCCGATGTGCAGGAAAGGGTAAAGATTTATTTTGGTGAGGAATGGCAGGGTATAACTAAAAATCCTGTCAATAAGGAGATCAGTCTGGCCATGACCGATGGGAAGGACGTTCTTGAGCAGAAGCCCGAAGCTTTACAGTCAGCGGTTCGTATGGGCGGACTGACCGTCAACCGTACGCACCCCGATTTTCCGGCGGTACAATTCGTCAATACTTTATTGGGAGGTTTCTTCGGGTCCCGCTTGATGCGTAATATCCGGGAGGATAAGGGATATACCTATAGTATCGGGTCCGCCGTGAGTAGTTTAAAGTATACGGGTTTGTTTACTTTAGCGTCGGAAGTAGGGGTAGATGTGACTCAGGCGACATTGTCTGAGGTCGAAAAAGAATTTGAAGCGTTACGGCAGGAGAAGACAACACAGGAAGAGATCGACCTGGTGTCACGTTATCTTCAAGGTGTTATGTTAGGTAGCCTGGAAAGTATATTTTCACATGTAGACAAGTTTAAGGCCGTGTATTTATCGGGTATGGACTTGTCGTATTACAATTATTATGCTGATGTGATTGCTAACATGACCTCCTCGCAGGTGCAGGA
>JBEBVG010000208.1:0-4364 GCA_040392845.1 Sphingobacterium sp.
AGCGCTACGCTGGCAGCGTAGAGGTGATCGGTTCGAATCCGATATGCTCCACAGATATATATTATAGAGAGGTAATTTTCAAGAAGTTACCTCTCTTTGTTTTTTGATTAAAATGCTTCTTCCGTAAGTTGATGATTAACCATGGCACCGGTAATATTCCCGGTGGCGACAGCAGAAGAAACTGAACGCATCATACTGGAATTGTCCCCACAAGCGAAGACACCATCGATAGATGTTTTTTGAAACATATCTATTTTGATACGTCCTTGCTCCGTGTGTTCACAGCCTAACGAAAGCGGGATATCCGAATGTTGGACAAAAGGGACAGCCGCATATACCGCATCGAACTGGCGGTTATTCCCATCACAGAAGACGACATGCTCGACAAATCCATTATTATGTGCTATTTTCACAATCTCCGTTTCGATGACCGGTATGTCATGCTTTTTTAGCTTATCGACCTGATCGGTGTTAAAATCTGCCTTGCCTTGCGTTAGGATAGTTACATCATCCGTTAAATTATGGACAAGTGAAGCGAGGTGAAAAGCTCGTTCACCGTTAGCCATAATTGCCGTTTTTTTATCGCGATATTCATAGCCATGACAATACGGACAATGGATAACAGAGATACCCCAGCAAGCTTGAAATCCTTCGATGTCGGGCATAATATCTTTAATTCCCGTAGCAAAAATTAACTTCTTTGCCTTAAATGTATCCCCGATATGTGTACTAATTTCATAGTCTGTATCTACTTTCTTTCCTTGTACAGCAGTACCGGTATAAAACCGAACAGTCGGGTAAGCCATGACCTGAGACTTCGCTTTATCCGCTATTTCGGATGGTCTTTCACCATCCAGGGTGATGAAATTGTGCGAATGCGGTGTCTGTCGGTTGCATGGATACCCGCTGTCGATAATCAAAACGTGTCGTAAAGAACGGCCAAGGGTCATAGCTGCAGAAAGTCCTGCATAACTACCACCAATGATAATGACGTCAAAGTAAGTTGTTTCTTTCATGATTATAATCTCTACTGCGCTATAGCTTAATGGTCATGTTCAGCATGGATTTCGAAACTAAGCTTCACCTCATCTGTCCCTGCAAATGCTGTAGCATAGTCGTCACGATTCCAGTGCTCACGCGTAACAGTGGCTTTGGTTTCGACGGCAGTAAATTTTCTTAACACAAAAGCTACGTTCTTTGCAGGTCCTTCGTTTTTATGACCTATTGTGAAATAGCTTATGATACCTGTAGTGCCTATTCCACCGCTACCGCTCACATCGCTACCGTCACCGTACTTCAGCTCTCTTGGTTGGAAGATGGCACCTGTTTCATCAGTAGTTGTAGAATTGAGCACAAAGTCTCCACCGATCAAAAACACTTTGTAAAAATCAGCCACTGCCTTACTGGCGATGTATTTGCCTTGGACTTCAGTTCCTCCATTATCAAATTCTTTAAATTCGATCTTATAGATATCTGTAGGATCTAAATGCAAATGTCCACCCGAAATTGCTGTACCATCTGCAGTAAAACTCACAACAGCAGGTGAGACACCCGTTTTGTCTACGAGGTCATGGAAGTGGTTACCATGAGCTTCGCCCTCTGCTTCCGTAAATACAAGCTGATAGGCAACTTTAGGGGCTTCTATAGCCAACTCCGCTTCTACCGTCGTTGATCGTCCATTTTTATCCGTTACAGTAAAATGCAGATGATAATCCCCAATAGGTGCATTAGCCGGAATATCCAGGTGTTCGTGAAATGTCGCATTCCGAACATCGATGTACAAACCTTCAGTGTATGATTTCTCGATTTTAAAATTGCCTCCTTCCTGGTGGATTTCGATATCGATCCTGGCGATCAATCCTTCTGCCACGATATCGCCTTCGAGGTGCAAGTCCCCACCCGCTGTAGCCTTTTTACTATTTACACTCCCCACCTCGTTCAAGTCAATGACGGGAGCTTGTATAATAGGATCTTTATCCTTTTTACAAGAAGAGACTGTTCCAAACAAACCTAAAAGCAGGACTAGAAAAAAGTAAATGTTTCTGTGTTTCATGTTGATTAATTTAAATTATATGTTCTCTAAAACGTGCTCTTATCTGACTGCTAACTTCTCTTTACAGCCTGACAATAAGCAACATTGTTGCAAATATAAAACAAACAAAAAATAAAAGCAACATTGTTGCTTTTATTTTTTTCACAATAGCATAAAGTTTCTAGTTCTCTCCCCTATCTGTTAATATACGACCTGTGCTTTTACTCAGACCAACACATTGCTGTATACCCTCCAGTAAACTCTTCCATAAGGTTTTAAAAAAAGAATACTCAGGCACACGGGTATAGTCAACCTGCGCTATACGATGTTCGCCATTGGCGGCTGGGTTGCTATCATCGATCAGCAGTTGATTCACAATGAAGGAAAGTACACCTTTCTTTTTCCGCTCAGGCGTGCTTCCCGGCGCATAAAACAGGTTTATCTTGAGATGATCATAATCGAAGCGAAATTCACCCCAATTTTTATAATCGGTCCCTTGCATATTAAAACGTACGGTGTGTATATTTCCCGACCCGAATTCCAGATTGAGCAAAGGGGTCAGTATTTTATTAAATGCCGGTGCCTGCATTTTGCCTAATGTCCCTTTATAGGTGTGACTACCGACTTTACTCAACATATCAAATCCAAATTGGGCTTGCAACAGGCCTGATCCCATAATCCTTGCCTGTAGATCAGCCCGCATAAATTTGTCCTTTACAAGCTTGCTGGTATCATTGGTTAAATTAGTAATATTTCCCCTTGCGCGCTGAAAGGTAATCATACCTTCCTGATTGAATTTAGCACTATATTCCTGATAAGAAACGTCGACATCCTCCACAAAAATCGTGTCACACCGGATACGTTGATTTAATTTCATGACGACCTGATGAGGTGCCTGACCGATTTTCGAAATATTATCCTTTTGATAACGCTTATCCTTATGAAACGAGGCTGAACCACCTTTGATATATGCATATTTTGCGTAGAGAAGATTATTGTCGATCATCTCATTCAGATCGATACCTTCCAGCCTGACAGTATCCCAGGCTAAGACGATCATAGCCTTATTTTTTTTATCTTGTTTAAAGTAATCAAGTTTACGGATTTTTGGAGCAAGAACGATTTTATTGAATAATACATTTTGACGTTTACTGTTGAAAATAAAACGCTCAAATTTGATTTTATACACACTATTCGGAATTTCGTAATCAAAGTGAGGAATATCAATATCAACCTCCTTTGCATAAAATAAACGCGAGGTGTCACGAGCGGAGTTTGCATCCAATAAAAAATCAGCAACAACCATCCGGGCGCTATCTATAGCTACGTCTTTAGACAATCCATTCTCTACAGTTGATAACTTAAAATGGATATTGTCCATACTAACTTTCCCAATTCTTACAGCTTTAAAATCATCTTTAATATGGTCGTATAAAGATTTAGCATCTTTATTTTTCAAGCTATCATTATAAGCATGTTGTTCGCGCATGAGATGGATAGCAGCCGAATCTATAGTAATATGTTTTATATTGATTTTTTTTGTCACCAGGATATCCCAAATACTGAGGTTAGTAAGTCTGAAAGAAGAGACTTTGATATGGAAACGATTGTCTGGAGCTTTTTGTTCTGTAGCTAACGTGTGGTAAACCGTTGAATCAGGAATAAGTTCTGCATTTTTTAGTGTCACATTTCCCGCCAGGAGATTGATGTCAATATCATCATATCTTAACGTATATAATTTATTTGTGGATTCGGCTATCCGTTCCGTCAATTTAGCACTAATGGTCGATTTCCAGTTTCGGCTATAATACCATCCCACTCCTAGCAGTATAAGAATAACCACTACGACGGATCCAATAATCATCTTGCGGTTATACTTCATACTACGCTAAGGGGTTATATATCGTCTTTATTAAAATAAAACAATATAAGAACCAATATGTTTAGAGAAGTCTTTAGCGATTTTTTAGAAGCGTGTCAACTTTTTATAGGTTTATGTTTATTGCAAAAGAGTATAAACGTAAAAAACCTCCAAGAGTTTCTCTTGAAGGTTTAGCAAAATATTGTCGTGTACAATCTTAGTTTTGCTCGGCAGGAACTACCGAAACGTAAGATTTATTATTTGCTTTTTTGCGGAATACAACTGTCCCATCTACCAATGCAAACAAGGTGTGATCTCTACCAATACCAACGTTCGCGTCAGGATTGTGTTTTGTACCACGCTGACGAACGATGATGTTTCCGGCAATAGCTTTCTGACCACCAAAAATTTTGACGCCTAATCTCTTACTGTGTGACTCACGGCCGTTCTTCGAACTACCCGCACCTTTTT
>JBEBVG010000209.1:0-4282 GCA_040392845.1 Sphingobacterium sp.
GGATCATTTAAAACCTACAACTAAATTAAAACCATATGTACGTGTAGAAGGAAACTGTCCCACTTCAAGCCCTTGTACAATGTCCGTACCGCTCAACGTCCCAAATTCTGGATCAAACATCGGCCAGGTAGACCAGATAAACAGATTACGTCCATATATACCGATAGTTGCTCTTGACAGTTTGAGAGGAGCCAAGACCGATTTTGGCAAAGAATAATCTAACCTTGCTTCCCTGAATTTGATGAAATCAGTTTTATAGGTAGCTCCCTCGCCATTAGCTGTTCCCATTGTATAATTGTAAAAAGGAGTAATATCTTTGGTAATAGTCGTGTTCGGGCTAAAGGTGCCGTCCGGGTTTCTTACGACCCCATTTCCAATAATACCGCTATACCTTCCGGGCAATGTAGCTGTGAGTTTGCCAAAATCTGCCAAACGACCGTGGGTATAGGAATGTCCCACAGCACCTTGCTGTGCGTCAAACAAGACATTTAGACGGAACTGTTTGAATCTGAATTCACTGCCGATACTGCCTTTGTATCTGGGAATGGTATTGCCTAGATAGATGGGTTCTGTAGTCATCTGCGCTAGACCAGATGCTGCGTCGTAGATGACCTGTCCATCTGGCGAACGCTGGAAACCGATACCATACATATCTCCCATACTCCCGCCAACCTTTGCAACGATCTGCATTCCACCGACCGCACCTGTTCGGAGGATAACTGTGCTATCTTGGTCAGCCATAGATACGATTTTGTTCTTATTGGTAGAGAATGTGGAGAATGCTTTCCATTCAAAATTTTTGGTTTTGACCAAAGTACCGTTCAACGCAATTTCTAATCCGGTGTTATCTATCTGTCCTGCATTGATTATCTGTCGTGTATAACCTGACGAACGATCTATAATCCTGTTTAGTATCTGATTTTTGGTGTTTCCGCTGTACCAGGCAATATCCAAGCCCAAACGGTTTTTAAACATCCGTATGTCCGTTCCAATTTCAAAAGTAGTTGTTTTTAAAGGTTTTAGGTCAGGATTAGGTAAGATCGTCGGATTCTGTAAAGAACCGTCAGGGTAAATGCCATTGGCTGCCAGTGGATAAGCATAAGCTGTCAGGTAGGGTGTCGTACCGCCACTACCCGTCTGCGACAAGGACAACCGTAATTTGGCCAGATTAAACGCCTTTGGCATTTTGAAATAATCCGATGCCACAAAACTCAAACTTGCTGAAGGATAAAAGAAACCTACATTATCTTTACGTGTAGGTGTAGCAAGGATACTGCTCCAATCCTGTCTACTTGTTATATCCAAGTAGAGGTAATCTTTATAACCTGCAGAGAACAATCCGTACAGACTGTTTATATTGAAGCGGGCAGTGTCCGGAATGACAACAAGATCATAAGCTGCATTGTCGAAGCTATACACGTTTGGTTCAGTCAGACCATCTGCTCTTTTTTCGTCTTTATAATAACGGTTGCTCAACATACTTCCTCCAATAGAGGCTGTCAATCGTATATCTTCGTTGAGCTGTTTATCGTATCTCAGTAAGAAGTCTCCACTAACCTCACGTATATCGATGTCTTGTGTGCGATATGAGCCCAAGGGTAGACGAGCTGCTGTCCATGGACGTTTCTGATGTCTATCGTCATTGGATTTGTCGAGAGTGGCTCGTAGTTGTAAGCTCCACTCTTTCGAGAAAGCATAGTTTGCCTGTACATTACCCGTGATACCATTGCGGTTAGATCCATTGATAAATTCATACGATATGGCATAAGGATTTTCTGGTGCCGTCGTAAAGATATCATGCAGTTCCTCATATTCTTTATCCTTTACCCAATAGTTTCGTAGCCAATTGATATCTCCATTTGGTACCCAGAATACGTACCAGTACATGACGGATTGGTTGCCGTAACCCATTCCGGGCAAATTGTTACTGAATTTATTGGTGTAATTTGCTTTCACGGACACATCCAGCTTGGAAGTAATTTTGCTGTTGGCAGAGAGAGATACATGTGTCCGTTCATAGCCTGTATTGGGAATAATCCAACTGTTTTTGCCATGTGTTGCAGACAGTCTATAGTTTGTGTTCTTTACGTTGCCATTTATACTCAACGAATTGGTAAATGTCTGACCCGTTTCAAAAAAATCACGGATCTGATTGGTATAAGGCACCCATGGTGTGGGATCTGTTCCTGCTTTTTGCGTTTCTGGATCATATTGGATAAAAGACTGCCCATTAAATCGTGGTCCCCATGTCAGACTGGTACCACTGTTGGTACCATATGTATAGGTAGCAGCGCCATTCAATCCCTGTCCATACTCGTATTGTAAATTGGGCCAGCGATTAGCTTCTTCAAACGAAAGGTTGGATGTATAGGTGATGCTCGGTACCGTAGTCTTACGTTTACCGCTACCGGACTTGGTCGTGACGATAATAGCTCCATTGGCTCCACGTTGTCCATATAACGCCGAAGCACCGGGACCTCTCAGTATCGTAACACTTTCAATATCTTCAGGATTGATATCATTTATTCCACTACCAAAATCTGTAGGCTGTACCCCGTCTGTGGGACCTGCTGCATCACCCCCGGTGGCTGTTCTACGGCCACTGCTCGTATTCAGTACTACACCATCCACGACAATCAGAGCCTCGTTTTCTCCGGTGAGGTTGTTTTCTCCTCGTAAGATAACTTTATTCGACCCTGTGGGGCCGCCGTTGGAACGGATCATATTTAATCCTGGGACTTTTCCTGACAATGCATCCAGCCAGTTACCTGAAGGAGCATCCGTCAATTGCGAGCTATCAATCTTAGTAATCGCATAACCCAATGCTTTTTCTTCCCTTTTTATTCCTAAAGCTGTTACCACTACTTCATGAAGTTCTTGTACGTCTTCCTGTAAGATGATATTGACGGTTGTGCGATTTTTGACTGCTATAGTTGTGCTTTGGAAACCCAAAGCACTAAATACAAGTTCGACATCACGGTTATTGACATTGACCGTATATTCTCCACTTGCATTTGTTGTTGCCAATACCGTTCCTCCTTTTTCGCTAATAGAGACGCCATATAGGGGTGTGTTATTTTTGTCTGCGACTTTACCCGAAACTTGTATTTGTTGTATGACGTTTGATGGGCTCGTGGATAGACGGAGTGTGTTTTTTGGTGGGATCATCTCATACACTACTACCGTTTTGTCTTCGATCTGATAGGTGAGGCCAAGCGGTGGGAGGATAACATCCAATGCTTCCCGCAAGGTTTTCTGCTTCAGGTTGACACGTAAGCTAGGGATGCTGTTCAGCAAATCAGCGTTACATAAAATTGTGTAGCTGGACTGTTTCTTCAGTTCTCTGAATACGTCGACAAGTGCTATTTTTTGCCTGACGAGATTGATACTCTGCGCATTTGTTTTGGAATGAACCTGTAAACTAGCTATAAGAATAATGAGTGTGATGAGTTTCATAATAACTAGGCTTTTACTCCATGGAAATCGTATCGCATTTCCAAATTGAATGCTATAATTTTTCATTAACTTTGGATGGGTTAAGTTTGTAATAAAGATTAGTACACTTTGTGAAAATTTACCTTCGATCGGGGGAGCGCCAACTTCCTCGATTTTTTTGTTGTCGTTTATTTGTCTTCCATAATGATTACTTTCTTTCCTTTAATATTTAGTTTTATCTTTTTATCGGTGATTTTGATGATTCGTAAAACCTTATCAAAATTTTCATATTTCGAGATACTTCCCCATATTTTCAGATCCTGAAGCGCGGGAGCAATGGAATAATCAAAATCATACCAGCGGGATAGTTTCTGTAAGACGCTGGATAAAGGTTCATTATTAAACATAAATTCGCCATTTTTCCAGGCAATATATTCATCCGCGTTGACGCTTATTTTTTCGATATTACTGCCTCTTATAACGGCCTGGCTGTTTGGCGTCAGGATATGTGTGTCTGTACGGTTGCTCAGTGGTGCTACACGTACTTTACCTTCAGATAAAGTGACACGGGAAAGGCCGACATCTGGATAAGAGTTGATATTAAAATGCGTTCCTAATACTTCCACCCGCTCTGCATTTGTAGTGACGATAAATGGCTTTTCAGCATTTGACTTTACTTCAAAGTAAGCTTCTCCGATAAGTTTGACCTCGCGTGTATTACCTGAAAATTGTGCCGGATATTGCAGGCTACTTTCGGCATTTAACCATACCTTGCTGCCGTCAGACAGTTCTACGAAATATTGTCCCCCGCGCGGCGTAGTCAGCAACATGCTCCTGTCTGTTATCT
>JBEBVG010000210.1:0-4282 GCA_040392845.1 Sphingobacterium sp.
AACGGATTATCGTAGGTTGCGGGGAAGATCTCTTAAAAATATCGGCTTGGGCAACGGAGCTTTCTCATAATGGATATCTCCGGTCTTATCACCTCAAAATCATTTTATTCGCGGAAGTACTGCTCGCTTATAAGCTTTGGCACAGCGGCTCGATTTCAATAGATCTGGATATGTTAACGCAGCCCGGGCTTTACGAAATTGCCGTTGCTTTAGTTTTTGTCGGTGCGTTAGGAATAATGGTGTCCACCTCTTCCAGGCTAACCGCGGTAGTGTCCATGAGTATTATTGGCTATTGTACCTGTTTAATCTTTGTTTTTTATAGTGCTCCCGACCTGGCGATGACACAGTTTACAATCGACACGTTAAGTACCGTGTTGTTTGTTCTCGTGCTCTATAGACTCCCTAGCTTTATTAATTTTGCCAGCAAAAGAATATGGTATCGTGATGCTGTCGTATCCATAGGCTTTGGGCTTATTCTATCTCTGATCGCATTAAAAGTTTGGTCAGAGCCCATTACCAAAGATATATCTCATTTTTATGGCGAAAATGCTTATCTCCTCGCAAAGGGTAAAAATGTGGTCAATGTCATCCTGGTCGATTTTAGAGGTATTGATACGATGTTCGAAACCGTCGTTTTAAGCATCGCGGCCTTAGGAGTTTATAGCTTAATACGATTACGGTTGAAACCAACTGAAAAAGAATAAATGTTATGCGAAGTCCAATCTTACAAGCAGCAACAAAATATCTGTTGCCCATACTCTTACTCTTTTCGTTCTTTCTATTATTGAGAGGGCATTATTTTCCGGGAGGTGGTTTTGTCGGTGGTTTGGTCGCAGCAATAGCCTTTGTCTTACATAGTTTCGCAAATGGAACCGAGTCGACCATGAAGCTATTAAAACGCAAACCCTTGTCATTAATTCCAATAGGCCTGGGGATATCGGTAACGAGTGTGACGTTACCGCTGCTTTTCGGACTACCCCCGATGACAGGATTATGGCTTGATCAACCTATTCCGGTGATTGGGATGATAGGGTCATCTTTGTTTTTTGACCTGGGTGTTTATTTAGTAGTCATTGGCGTGGTATTGACTATTCTATTCACCATTTCGTTAGATAATTTAAGTGATAAGAAGTAATGGAGCTGATATTAATTATATTACTTGGAATGCTATATGCCGCAGGAGTTTACCTCATCCTTCGCCGAAGTATGGTAAAACTTCTTTTAGGTATCATGCTGTTAGGTAGCGGTACAAATATTTTAATCTTTTTACTAGGAGGTATTGTTAAAGGTAAACCTCCCGTCATCGCGGAAGATGCAAAGCTCTTTCAGGACGTATTTGCCGATCCTATCCCTCAATCGCTTATCCTTACAGCGATTGTCATAAGCTTTGCTTTGACAGCTTTCGCCATAGTATTACTTAAAAGGGTATATGCTTTAGTAAATTCAGACGACCTTGATGATCTAAATACGCCAGAAGAAGAAGATATATGATAGACAATCACATTTTAGCTCCTGTTTTTATTCATCTTTTTTCGGCAGTGCTGCAATTGATTGCCTGGAGGAAAACGATTACGCAAAGAGTTATCAGTGTTCTGGGAACTTTTTTGGGGACACTGTTGGCTATCCGCCTGCTATCTGATGTATATAGTAAGGGCGTATTGACTTTGAATGCTTCCAACTGGGAAGCTCCATTCGGTATTGTGTTTGTAGCAGATCTGTTGAGTGCAACCTTGGTCTTACTGACTTCCATTGCAGGCTTGGCTGTATCATTTTTTTCTTCTACTGGCCTAAATAGGCAACGTATGTTGTACGGTTACTTTCCCATTTTTCATTTCTTGCTCATGGGATTGAATGGCGCCTTTCTAACAGGCGATATCTTTAACCTGTATGTTTGGTTTGAGGTCATCATCATTTCGTCTTTTGTATTAATGACTTTGGGTGGACGCAAACCTCAATTGGAGGGAGCCGTGAAATACATGGCCATGAACATTCTGGCATCGACCTTTTTTCTTACAGGTATTGGTATTTTATATGGCATTACGGGATCCTTGAATATGGCTGATCTCAGCATAAAAATCCAACAGGTTCAAAATCATTCACTTGTTGGTATCACAGCATGTTTTTTTATCTTGGGATTTGGTATTAAATCGGCGGTATTCCCGCTCTATTATTGGCTTCCATCCTCTTATCATACTCCACCATCGGCCGTGGCGGCTACGTTTGGAGGGTTATTAACTAAAGTAGGTGTTTATGCGATGATACGGGTGTTCAGCTTAATATTTATCCCCGACGAATTCACAAGGAACCTTCTTATGATAATTGCGGTTATTACCATAGTTATAGGATCTATGGGAGCTGTTATTAAATCAAATATCCGCAGATTGTTTTCCTATCTGATTGTTTGTCATATCGGCTTCATGGTAGGAGGGATAGCTATGTTTAATAAAATTGCACTTATGGGAGCTATCTTTTACCTGTTTCATGATATCATGGTGAAGACAAATATGTTTTTGATTGCAGGTCTTATCCGACAGCTTAGAGGGTCTATGGATATGAAGAAACTAGGGGGATTATATGCGCAATATCCAATGATATCACTGTTATGTGCTTTGGTTTTATTTTCCTTAGTTGGTATCCCTCCACTGTCGGGCTTTTGGCCAAAAATTTATCTATTCAAGGCAGCATTTATAGCAGAACATTATGCTTTCGTGGGTGCACTGATTATAGGAAGCTTTACGACATTATATGTCATTGCAAAAATGTGGGCGGAGGTTTTTTGGAAAGACAGTCCCGACAATAGTACTATCGAAGATAAATTTGAGCCCCTTCCACTGTTTAGAAAAATACTTTTAGTCTTACCGATATGTATTTTATGTCTGGTAACATTATTTATAGGGTTAAATGCGGAAGCAATAGTCCAATTAGTTGATAAAATTTCGAATCAACTGCTTGATACTTCTACGTATGTCGAAGCAGTGCTAGGAAAACAAAATTAAGACTATGATTAGACTGTTTTTGATGAACCTATTACTATCCTTCATTTGGGTAGCGCTCACAGGATCCATGTATTATACCAATTTTCTATTTGGCTTCCTACTGGGCTTCGGTATCCTGTGGATCATGAATAGACACGATAGTGATCAACGTTATTTCTTTAGAGTGCCGAAAGTATTGAGCTTTGTTCTTTATTTTCTGGTACAGATCATTAAGGCCAATCTACAAGTGGCTTACGACGTGATGACACCAAAGTATTTCATGAAGCCCGGCATTGTACGGTATCCGTTGAACGCCACAACTGAATTAGAGATAAACCTGCTATCGACAATGATCTCACTGACACCGGGCACGTTGATCGTAGATATTAGTGAGGACAAGAAGATTTTATATATTCACGTGATGTATCTCACTGATCCCAAAGCTTTCGTCAAAGAGATGAAAACAGGATTGGAAAGAAAATTATTAGAAATACTACGATGAACTTAGCTGCATATTTCGACTACTTTATATTACCCATCTTAGCCATTTCGGTTATTTTGGTATTTATTCGTCTGGTGAAAGGTCCCCGCGTTGTGGATCGGGTTATTGCGCTTGATCTTATTATCACGATAGGTATCGGAATTATAACGGTATTTACAATAAGATCTCATCAAAAAGTACTTCTGGATGTAGCAATTATATTGGCACTTATTGCCTTTCTGGGGACAATAGCCTTTTCATATTATATTGAAAAACAGGACAATGATTGATATTATACTAGCTATATTAAGCACCATAGGTGCATTGGCAATTTTCTTCGCTTCATTAGGCATATTGCGAATGCCGGATTTCTACCTTCGCCTTTCGGTCACTGTAAAAGCTGCGACTTTGGGCGTAGGGTTATTATTATTATGTGCTGCTATTTTATTTCCGGACATCTCTGTAACGACTAAAGCAATAGCAATCACCTTCTTTCTGATCATTACGTCTCCTATAGCGGCACATATGATAGGAAGAGCCGCATATTTTACAGGCACGCCATTGTGGAAAGGTACAATAATCGACGAGCTGGCAGGCATGTACAATAAAGATACACATGAGCTTGAAAGTGATCCGCAGGAGAAAGAAGATAGTACACCGGAAACAGATCAGATCGCAGATACAGAGGATGAAACTAAATAACCAGGAGATCTTTAAGATTATAGCTACTTAGGTGCTTTGTACAACAAGATCAGACCGACGAGTAAGAAAGTTACATTAGGTATCAATACAGCGAGCAGCGGATGTAGTCCTCCTTTCAACGCAA
>JBEBVG010000211.1:0-4256 GCA_040392845.1 Sphingobacterium sp.
TCAAATCCAAGATAGGTTGATTTCGCTCAAATTTCACATAAGACTGTGGGTCTGGGATTAGCACCAGAGACCACGAATCGGAATGGCTTAATACAGGCTTTTCGTAAGATTCCTGACCATATGCCGCATGCTGCACAATCCATGTACAAGCAATAAATAGGATAATCAAACTTAGGCTTTTTTTCATCAATACAAGAGTTAGAAATATTTGGACAAAGATAAGTTATTTGCCTTTATATTATGGATATATAGAATGCCCTTTATGCACTATTTCTATTTATGGAATAGTCTCGTTTGAGTTTAACCCGAAATTATTTATCATTGTATTAATAATAAATGCGTAATCAGGCATATGAAAACATATCTTACTTCAATTTTAGCATTGTGTATCTTCATAAACTCTTCACTTGCGCAAAAGGGCATCAATTACGACGAATCGAAAGTACCAAATTATACGTTGCCGGAACTTTTTGCATTGAAAAATGGAAAGAAAGTAACTAATAAAAAGCAATGGGAAAAATATAAACGTCCAGAAATTCTCGAAATCTTCTCCTCTCAAATGTATGGTCGTACACCAAAGGACGATATACAAGTCTCTTACGAAACGCTAACTGTAAATCCCAATGATCTGAATGGTAAAGCTACCAGTAAGCAAGTGAAATTTATATTTACAAATGGCAAGAAAAATATCGAGGCAATTTTGCTACTATATACTCCCAATAAAGCAATAGGAAAGGTTCCCGTTTTCGTTGGTTACAACTTTAAAGGAAACCACAGCACAAGTTTTGACACGACCATTATATATTCTCCTTCACTTCATTTAGTAAAGGAACCTGATCATCCCGATTGGAAACGTGGCTGTCAGGCAGGCCGTTGGCCTTTTGAGGAAATCATTGATAGAGGATATGGAATTGCAACGATGTGCTACCATGATATCTTCCCGGATAAGGAAGGGTTGAAAGATCACA
Organism: Sphingobacterium sp.; assembly: GCA_040392845.1. Lineage (GTDB taxonomy): Bacteria > Bacteroidota > Bacteroidia > Sphingobacteriales > Sphingobacteriaceae > Sphingobacterium. The sequence goes on from JBEBVG010000211.1 coordinate 969, forward strand.
GTATAGTATCGCTTTTTCCGGATTATGATTCGAATTCAGATGCTTCGGATGAATGGCAAGCTATCGGCGCATGGGCTTGGGGTTCAAGCCGTATTGTAGATTACCTTGAAACACAAAACCGCATTGATCACAATAAAATAGCCATTATGGGGCATTCCAGACAAGGTAAAGCATCCTTATGGGCCGGTGCACAGGACGCTCGCTTCAGTATTGTTATTGCTAATAACTCGGGTTGTGGCGGTGCAGCTTTATCCAGGCGGGTATTCGGCGAAAATGTTGCCATTATTACAAAAGCTTTTCCACACTGGTTTTGCCCGGCTTTTAATCAATATGCCAACAATGAAGCTAGTCTATCTTTCGACCAGCATGAGCTCATAGCACTGATAGCCCCCCGTAAAGTTTATATTGCCAGCGCAGAAGAAGACCGTTGGGCAGATCCCAAAGGTGAATTTTTGTCCGCTTATCATGCCGGTCCGGCTTATGAATTATTTGGACTTTCCGGTCTTGGAACAGATGTACATCCTCCCATTCATCAACCTATTATGAATGACATCGGATACCATATACGGGATGGGAAGCATGACGTAACCCTTTATGACTGGACGTGTTTTATGGATTTTGCGGATCTACATTTTTAATATAATTGCATAAAAAGGTAATTTTATCTAAGTTTATACTTCGAAGTATAAATCACAAGTCGACATGTCATATCAACCGGATAAATTAGATCTCAAGATATTGCGCTTGCTTCAGGAAAACGGTCGTATTACCAACCTGCAGCTGGCCACGAATATAGGCCTTTCGCCTGCCCCTACGCTGGAACGCGTTCGCAAACTGGAGAACTCGGGATTTATCAAAAGCTACCATGCTTTTGTGGATGAAGAAAAGTTAGGGCTGGGAATCAAATCTTTCATCCAGGTGTCATTGGATTTCCATACACAGAATGCTATTCCCGATTTTGTCGAAGCGGTGAAGGCTATCCCCGAAGTCACGGAATGCCACCATGTCACAGGCAACTGTGATTTTATGCTGAAAGTATACGTGAAAGATATTAAGGCCTATGAATCAGTCATTATGGATAAGATTTCAAAAATTCCATTTGTCAAAACGTTTCAGACCATGATGATCATGTCTACATCAAAAAAAGAACCTATCGTACCCCTAGAATACTAAACTCAATAACTTGTCAATAACAACCTCATACAACGATTTTGCGATAATATTGACTTGGCCAGATGCAACCATCCGAGGGGACGAACAGTGGATGATGTTTTTCAAAAAAATTGGTATAGTCAAGAATCTCAATTTCAAAGTTGGACATACAGGTATCGTGATTATCAATCACCATAGCGGCGAAATGCTGTTCTACGACTTTGGACGGTATATTACGCCAAGAGGCTTCGGACGGGCCCGTTCAAAATTTTCGGATCCCTTATTGGAAATAAAGACTCAAGCAAAAATTAACGACAATAAGATTCAAAACTTAGATGAAATAGTTATTCACTTCGAGGAATTGAAACCCTTTATGTATGGTGAAGGAAAGTTGTATTTCTCTATTGTGGAAGGCATAAACTTTGAAAAAGCCAAGCAATATGGTGATGATTGTGTCATTCAAGGTACTTACCCTTATGGAGCAGTAGCACGCAACAACAATAATTGTTCGCGTTTCATTACACGGATGTTGTTAAAATCCGCTCAGCGTTTTCACTTTTGGCATAGTCTGAATCTACCCGAAACCATCAAATCCAGCCCGGTAAGCAACCTCGTCAATGCTTCCAATCAACGAATGATCTATTCTTACATCCAGGACGAAGGCCTAAAACAATTTAAAATGAACCGATGGCAATCCCTTTGGTTCCTGATAAAACAACTTGGTGACAACGTAAAAAGAAAAAAAGCTGATCTGCTTCCTACGGATCAGATCATTGGAGCCATCAAATTTAATTCAAAACCTATCACAGTCCCCAAAAATGCAATGTATCTTGGCGGTGTAGGGGACGGAGCCTGGTATTCAGTGGTATATGATGACAATACACAGCTATTTACAATTAAGCGGTTTACGAGCTATGGACGATTAGAATATGTCGTCCAAGGGATGACATCGGCTCCCTTCAACCCGAAAGAACCCTGGACAATCATCTACGATAGTCACCTTCTCTTTACACACATTGAACAAAATGGCATCAAAATAAAAATCGACCATACTGCGCAACTTCCTATGGAAGAACATCGCTATGAGCATGTAAAAGAGTTATACGCTTAAACTAACTTCCAATCAATAGGTTTCTTTCCTTGTTCAGTAAGATAAGCATTCGTTTGAGAGAAATGTTTACAACCGAAGAAACCGCGATGAGCTGATAACGGCGATGGGTGTACAGATTTGAGCACAAGGTGTTTACTATGATCAATCAGCATAGCTTTCCGCTGTGCATAAGAACCCCACAACAAGAAAACGACACCTTCTCTATCCGCCGAAATCCGGGCAATAATACTATCCGTAAACTGTTCCCAGCCATGCCCCTGATGAGAAGCAGCTTCATGAGCCCGGACAGTCAGCGTCGCATTAAGAAGTAGTACGCCTTGTTTTGCCCATTTGGTCAGATCGCCGGAAACTGGTATCTGAAAGCCGGGAATATCTGTCACCAGTTCAGCGAAGATATTACGCAAAGATGGAGGATGGGCAATTCCATCAGGTACCGAAAAAGATAACCCATGCGCTTGACCCACATTGTGGTAGGGATCCTGCCCTAAGATGACAACTTTTATCTGATCAAAAGGAGTCAGGCGAAAAGCATTAAAAACCAGATCCTGAGGAGGAAAAACATGTCCTCTGCTACGTTCTTCTTGCACAAAAGCCGATAGTCGCTTCATGTAATCCTGCTCAAATAACGGCTTCAGAATAGGTGCCCAACTGTCATCATATTTTTTTCCCATACTTCCAAAAATACATTTTTTACATTTCTTCATCAACTAAGTTGGCCAAACCAGGTCAATCGGATCTTTGCGTTAGGCAGGTAGCACAAGCTCTCCGTTTGGCTAAAATGCCGCCTTAGCCAGATGCCGGTTGCATGAGGAAGCACTACCATCGTAGCATCTGGGTACAGCGGCGAGTTTTTTGCCTATCTTTTTTGCGGAAAAAAAGTAGGGCCATGTCGCGGCAGCGACGGAGAGGATGAGCGGTGGCAAAAAAAATGATGAAGACCCGACTGCCCTGGACCAAACAACGTTATTGGATATGAATGGAAATTTAGCTATTTTTGCACTTCTGAATTAACACGAAATAACATG
>JBEBVG010000212.1:0-4245 GCA_040392845.1 Sphingobacterium sp.
CCTACTTCAATCGGAAAGAAACCTACCGGTTTCCCATAGGTAGCCTCAGGCCCTATAAGTTGTACATCCGTATACGGTTTTAAAAAACTGATAAGCAGCTCACTGGCAGAAGCTGTATTTTCGGTCACAAGAAAATAAACCTTGTTTACATTCAGGTTGCCTATTTTCTCTATAGTGACCGGTGCAAATGCACTATCCGGTTGAGTCCATTTCCAGTCCCGCGTCAATAGCTTATTGAGTTTATAATAACACATTTGCTCGCCATCGGAGGCATGTGGTACAATCCTGTTCGTCAGATATTCGGCAGTATTGACCGCACCTCCCCCATTATACCGCAAATCGACAATCAGCGACGAAATACCGGCGTCCTCAAAAGTCTGAAATATCCTTTCAAACTCCGTAAACACAGGTGTGTGAAAACCATTGTCATTGAAAATATTGACAAAGGAGCTAAAGGCCAGATAGCCGACTTTAACAGCATCGACAGTAAACACTTCACTGCTCAAAATAGGGTTGAATGCATATAGCTTGCTGGTCATGGACGCTTCCTTTTCCAAGCCTCCAGGTGTGCGCCATTCGATATCCATATTTTTCAAATCGAGCGCGTCGTTTATCCCTTCAAAATTTTGTTTTTTCTGCGTGTTGTAGTCAATTGCATTACTGCCATTGATCGTGAGTATCCGGTCGCCACGGCGGATGCCGGCGTTATAAGCCGGCGAATGAACATCTACCATACGCACATATAGATAGGCATTATCATTATCACGATATGCCTCTTCAGTTTGTAGATAAAAGACATACATTCCATAACTGGTTACTACCGCATCTTGTATCTCCCCGCTAACAGCCCCTGGCCGGTCCAAAAAACTAAACCTGTCGATAGGCTTCCCGGAATTAGCATCTATGGGAGTTCTACCCACCAAATAGCTGACCACATCCTCTGCCTTTTTAAAATACTGGGTGTAATTGTCCCGGATATAATTATCCTTAGTAATGTCATTGAGGACCGTGGGCGGGATATAGTCCTGCCATAAAGAGATTAGTTTGAAATAATACCATACATCTTCTTTTAATATATTCTCCTCGGCATCATCCCGATAGGAAACGCTTTTGTCAATACCTAACGTGTCTGTAGGTTTATCCTTGCTCTGAATATCTTTTTTACAGCTTAAAAAAGCATTTAAAGATAGAAGCATCACCAAAAAGTAAAGATATCTTTTCATTTTCTTTTCGTTAGAGGGAATACGGATGCTAAGACACAACACATATTTCAGCAATTGGTATATTAAATTCCTTTGCAATATAATCAATAGGAATGTAACCCCGGTACTCCAGCTCATCGATAAAATAAACCCGCAAAGAATTTTTATGAGTTTCTAGCGTCCCCCAAGCGATGTGCTTGATCTTATTTAGCTGTTCAACCGGATTACCTTTGGTCAAGATAACTATTTTTTTTTCTTTTTCGAACAATGCTTTCAAAAAACGTTCAATTTCTGCAAATAACAGTAGCTTTAACGGCAGCTGTGCATTTGCTTCTAACCTTTTCAGGTTTTCCTCATATTTGGAGTCGAAGCCAAAGGTCTCTTGAAGCCGGGTGAAAAGCTGGTCTTTACCATGGCGGAGATAAGTATCCTTCATAAAAAGAGCCAGGTCATTGGCAGCTGGGCGACCTTCGGTAAATTCGACAAACTGTGTAAACAAATAATAAACCTGCAGCAAATAATCCTGCTGGGGATAGAGCACATCATCCAGCTCAAAACAATATACTTCCTTATCTAACGGAATAGTATCTATATCTATCATTGAACAATCCATATATAATCATCACCGGAATCAGATACGATACAAAGTCCATCCCAAGGAGCTTCGTCAAACAGCTCTCCGGAGAGCATATTCTTCTTATTATGTATAAGGCATAGTTGCAAATCCTTGGAAGGATCTTGAAGATAGGTGACCTCGGCCAGGTCTTCCTGGGTAGGACACAGTACGTGAATACCATATTCACCGAATAAAACAGACGCCTCGCTTAAAGCTTTCGCCTCATCGATCCCCAAAGGAAGCACGTATTGGCATCCTTTGTCCAAGGCGAGCTTCAGCATCTCGTGAGCGTACGTCGGGTTTGCTCCTTTAGGAATGTCGGCATACGAAGAGCCAAGTACCGATGGTACAGCATCCGAAGTAGCCTTTTCAACGACAAAAAAAGGTGATAGTAGCTTAGCCATCCGTAAACCTAAAGGACGCGTAGCATAGGTAATTAGAATTTTTTCCACTTTTATTTTTTGATTTCTTACGCATAAATAAGACCGTCACGCATGTGTACAGTCCGATCGGAGATATTAGCAAGATCCTCATTGTGGGTCACGATAATAAAGGTCTGATTCATGGTATCTCGTAGATGGAAAAACAATTTATGGAGCGACGCAGCATTTTCCGAATCAAGGTTTCCCGAAGGCTCATCGGCCAAAATGATAGATGGGTTATTGACTAACGCTCTGGCAACAGATACACGTTGCTGCTCTCCGCCCGATAGTTGAGCAGGCTTATGGTTAGCTCTGTCGGCTACGCCCAACACATCCAACAGCTCCAGTGCTCTCTTTTCGCTTTTAGCCTTTCCTTCTCCCCGGATAAATGCTGGAATACATACATTCTCTATCGCTGTAAATTCGGGCAACAGATGATGAAATTGAAAAACAAAACCAATATGTTCGTTTCGAAAGGCACTAAGCCCGTTAGAAGAAAGCGTATGGATCGGCTGATCATTAATCATCAGCTCACCCTTGTCTGCTTTATCCAACGTCCCTATTATATGTAACAGTGTACTTTTGCCTGCTCCTGAAGCTCCTACAATCGACACAATCTCCCCTTTATTTACCATCAGGTCTACTCCTTTAAGAATAGGAAGCGTCCCATATGATTTAAAAATATTCGTTGCTCGCAATATCATATTACGAAGTTAACAAAATCCCGGAGATTTGGAAGATAGCTGTAGACACCTCACCTGTAACGAAAGAAGTAAACAAAGTATTGTCGCTTACGAATAAAAACACTAATTTTACCACCAAATTTTTTATCAATGAACATTCACGAATATCAAGGAAAAGAAATACTTAAGAGTTTTGGCGTAAGGGTACAAGAAGGTATTATCGCCGAAACACCTGCACAAGCCGTTGAAGCAGCTAAGAAATTAAAAGAAGATTTCAACTCGGACTGGGTAGTGGTAAAAGCACAGATCCACGCCGGTGGCCGCGGTAAAGGTGGTGGTGTCAAGCTAGCGAAAAATCATGATGAGGTTTTACAACGCGCTACTGATATCATCGGCATGCAGCTGGTTACACCACAAACGGGTCCGGAAGGCAAAAAGGTGAACAAGGTGTTGGTCGCTCAAGACGTATACTATCCTGGTGAAAGTGAAACAAAAGAATTTTACATGTCTGTCCTATTGGACCGCGCTAAAGGTCGTAACATCATCATGTACTCAACTGAAGGTGGTATGGACATCGAAGAGGTTGCAGAAAAAACTCCTCATCTGATCTTTAAGGAAGAGGTCGATCCGAAAGTAGGACTACAAGGTTTCCAGGGACGTAAGATTGCCTTCAACCTGGGTCTATCGGGCGCTGCACACAAAGACATGGTCAAATTTGTGTCGGCACTATACAAAGCATATGACGCTATAGATGCTTCTCTATTCGAAATCAATCCTGTATTAAAGACGTCGGATGATAAAATATTGGCTGTAGACGCAAAAGTAAATCTAGACGAAAATGCATTATACCGCCATGCCGACTTCGCAGCATTACGTGATCTTGCTGAAGAAGATCCTACAGAAGTAGAAGCTGGCGAATCAAACTTGAACTATGTGAAGCTAGATGGCAACGTAGGCTGTATGGTGAATGGTGCCGGCTTAGCGATGGCTACCATGGATATCATTAAACTCGCAGGCGGTGAACCGGCAAACTTCCTTGACGTAGGTGGTACAGCGAATGCGGAAACGGTTAAAGCTGGTTTTAATATCATCTTGAAAGACCCTAATGTAAAAGCGATATTGATTAATATCTTCGGTGGTATCGTTCGTTGTGATCGTGTTGCGCAGGGGGTCATCGACGCGTATAATGAAATTGGAAACATTCCTGTACCGATCATCGTCCGCCTTCAGGGAACAAATGCCGCTGAAGCTAAAACGCTGATCGATGAGTCTGGTTTGCAGGTGTATTCGGCAATCTTGCTGAAAGAAGCGGCTGAATTGGT
>JBEBVG010000213.1:0-4158 GCA_040392845.1 Sphingobacterium sp.
CCTAGTAATTTAAACGACATATAATTATTATTTTATTTATTAATGTTTATACTTTTAATCTTGAAGGCCTTTTTGATACGATAGGACTGTAGACAATCTCATCTTCATAATTATTTACAACTTATCTTCACTACTTTCAATCCATATGCTGGCAAGGATAAATTCAGTATCGTTCCGCCAACCAGTCCTTTATCTGCTTTTCCCTTCTCGTTTAGTATCTCCATGTTGGCAAAAGTTGTTTTCTCGGAAAATACATTGTCTGGATTCACGTTGACGGTAGCATGCTGTACAGATGTACTATTGTTCAAAAGCATCACATAAAGCTCTTTCGAAACCTTGTCTATAGCTCCCATACAATCGATCCTTTCATTATCGACGGTAATCACATTTTCCTTTAAAAACAATTCAACATCTTTCCCAAATAATTTTCCCGGAGCAAAGCCATATGTCTTATGAGGTCCTACTTTTGGTGTAATAAACCCGGCAGGAAAGCTAATGTTACCATCAGAACGTAACATTACCTCCGACAGCAAATAATCCACAATCCACCCGATCTGCCACCATGCATGATGTGGAAACCGTCCAGGACCATTATCCATTCGATTCCAGTAGTAGGATGCCACACTATTCTCTTGATTCACAAAGGCGTCACGCCCCCAGGCAGCGGCACGTGCCATATCCAGATATAACCGATCATTTGTCAAACCATATAACCGTACAAACATTCCTGCATGGCTTGCCAATAGTATGGGCCCATTTACTTTAGCCGCAGAACCCAGTGTTCCTCCATGTTCAAAACTCAAACCGACTTGACTGATTTCCCAATCTTTACGAAACACCCCATTCACATTTTTATCTGAATGATCAGGAATAGGATGCGTATAGATCGAAGCAGTATATATACGCGCAGTACGGATAGCAGCCTCTTTATACTTTTCCTCCTTCGTAAGATCATATAAATCAAGCAGAGCCTGTGCACTTTGCCCTGTAGCAAAATCAGCTACAAAACGAAAATCTCCACATACCCCCAGGAAATGTCCTTTGTCAACTGCATGTTGTATAAACCAATCAGCCCCCTTACGTGCAGCATCTAAATATTTTTGCGCACCAAAAAATTTATAAGCCACTATCAAACCATAAAATGTAGGCCTCAAATCTTTCAAATCAGTAAATGTAGGCTGTTTAGTGTCCCTATCATAAGCCACTTCCCAACTTCCATTTTCATGCTGCCAGCTTAGCAATCGCTCTGCTCCCAACCGCAACCTATTTAATAATTCTGCATCATTTTTTTCAAAGAGCAATATATTACCGATATCCAACATCGTATAATACGTCAATGCTATCGGTTCTACATAGTTGCCCCATTCTTCAGTAAAATGTTTACTTTTCCACAAATAGTATTGCCCAATAGCTGCACCTTTGAAAAAATCATCTTCCACCTCTTGTTGTGCTAACTTAAAATTCCGGACATAAGGCAACCGATCCCCAATAAGTACGTTATCTCCTGTCATGGAGGCCGACATCCACATCGCTGCATAATCCGAATTTTTCAAGGCATCGTTATCATACCCGATGACTTTCGCATTATACTCCTGCGCTCCTATATCCAAATCTTTATATCGATGGACATGCCACAAAGAAGATGAATCATCACGGACATAATCCAACATGCCATAGACCCGATTCGTCAATGACTGTCTAGTATCCTTTAAATCCAGGAAATCAGGAAGACGATAAATATCATAAATGGCATGTTTATACACCTCATACCAATCCTGTCCAGATAAAGAATATCTGAAACCAAAAACTTTTTTCTCTCCACTTTTCAGATAAGAATCTCTTTGTCCCAATACAGGGTGATATGCCGTGGGTGTGATTTTATAATCTCTATTAATTAAGGACATACCCAATAACCAGTCATTCTGTGTAATTTTATCCTTCTCCCAGGGATGCCTGCCCATTCCAGGATTTGGAATCATAGCCAACGTAAAGCCTTGCTTGGAGGAAACAAGCGGAGACAATGTACTTGCTGTACGTTCACGTACGATTACAGGACGATCAGGAATCCCTTGACCATAACCATACCCTAAGACGAGATCTTTTTGTAATTCCTTCCCCTGAAAATGCCCCGGTATCATACCCCACACAACATCCGGTTTCTTGATTTCTGCCAGGGCAGGGCTTGCGATAGAATAATAGCCATCTTGCTTGGCTGTCAGGGCTATTTCCACAATGATATCCGTAGGATAATCCGGATCTAGTTTCCAGGTAGAGGACACTTCTATCCGGTTTGTATTATACCGGAAAGATACCTCTGTATCAGATGTTTGAAATGCCGTTGAAGGAAAAAAATTGATTGCTTCTCCTGCCGTATTCAATGCAACTTCATCCAGGTTTTGTATCCAACGGTCTATTAATAAATTATATGAGCGTTCGGGAAAGGTCTTGGCTTTCTGATCGATCTGATTCCAATTAGGCTCTGAAACTGGTTTTTCAGACGAATATAGTATTGTATATTCGCCTGAAGTGTTATCTACAGAAAGTACTTTTCCTCCTACATTAACATTTACTTTTTCAAGAAGATGTCCTTTGTTCGTACTTTTCCAGCTAAGCTGAAGTTTCTCGTTACGGATCGTTATTTCCTGGCTATACAATGGTTCCAGACACAAAACAACTATCACAATTTTTAGGACTTGTTTGCCTATTTTATTCGAAAACATTTGTACAATTTTATTAGCTCTATTATTTTATATTGAATCTATATTTCACCTTTAAAGATATTCTTATTTCTATGAGAAGTCAATCATTCGAAAGATGAATACGCAGACAATTTGCCATCAAGACTAGTTGCTATCTGAAAATCAACCTTATTACTGGCGTCATTCAAAAAAATATATCTAATTTGTGAACCATTTATATATACTTGTCCCGACTTGCCGGTGTTTTTATCCGTGTATCTGACCCAGTACCCTTAGGCTTTGTATGGAGGTTCTATTAACAGGGCGGCTTTGTTTCTTGACCTGATCACTCCAAGGAGTTTTGGTGGTTCGGCCAGTATCCCAGGAGTAATTTCGATCTCATTTGTCCAGTTGCTGGCAAATCCCCACTGCATCAGCCTGCGCATACGATAGTAATATTTCTTACCTTCTTCCAGTCCTGATATCTTCAGCATTCCTTTGTTACGAGACTGTATAGTATGAAAATTGTCATAGTCTCCCGAAGCTGTGCCATATTGTACCTGATACAAGTAATCTTTTGGCTCCACGGAATACCCTACAAAAAATCCGTCATCAGCAGCTTCCGTATGCCAAATTATGGGTGGTAGTTCCTCTGGCATAGTTTTAACTTTTGCTTTTGCCGAATAACTCTTTCCTATATCATTAATAGCTACTAATCTTAATGTATATGTTTTGTCTGGCTCCAGACCATCTATATCAATAAAATTACCTATGGTTTCTTCGTTTTGTTTTACTATGCCATTATCCTCGTACTCCGCTCTCCAGACAGAAGCTAGTTTATCTTGTTTGAACACAATCCGTATTTTCTTCAACTCGGTATGTATAGCTGTTATTTCAGGTATTTGAGGTTTAAGTAGATAAGAAGTCGTATCATAAACCGAATAACCCAATGGATTGACAATATGGATACTTAATTTTGCAAATGTATGCTTGTTTTCTTTCCAGCGAAGCTTTTCTACAACTGTATGATCTCCCGGATTGATTTCAGGCAATATTGAAAAGCCTCCATCGACTAGCCTGCCTGCCGTATCGGTTGCTTCCCATAGCAATCGGTAGTTTTTTAATGGATAGGCAGGAATGTCATAAGTGTCTCTGGAAAAAATCTCTACATTTTCTGAACCATTCCATTTTATATCTTTGACAGGTGAATACTCTTTTCGGTAAACGTGATAAGCTCTTTTCTTTTGCCTAAATACATTTACCACTCCCCAGCTTCTGTTTTGTGAAGGCGGAGTACCCGAATATGAACTCCTATAGTCATTGAATGTCCAAAGTGATGCTCCAATCAAATAGGGTTTGTTCCTCAGTTCGTCCAGCATTTTCCTGGCACTGATTTTTCCTTTATTTGGATCTTCATCGGTGATTTCAGAACCATACTCCGCATAAAAAATCGGCTTGCCAGGTTGATGTTTATGTACCT
>JBEBVG010000214.1:0-4142 GCA_040392845.1 Sphingobacterium sp.
AGAGATACATTTAAAAAGATTACAGGACTTACACCAATAGAGTACAGGAATAAGTTTGCAAAGGTAGCAAACGAGGTATAATTATATAAATAAGCTCGATTCCTTTTAAAGGGATCGAGCTTATTTAATACATTAGTAGGTATGCACCTTTACTATGCGATATTGCTTTCTATTTTTGCTACTCCATTTCGCTTCGGATAACATAAAGAGACTATATAAACCGTCAGAACAGCAAGCGGGAAAGAAATCAATGCCGGATTTTCCAGTTGATGTATGGCATTTGACGAACCTAATCCATATCTGTCCCACATTGTGGGAGATGTAAGGATAATACCCAAAGACGCCACAATTCCCACGATAATAGATGCAGCTATTCCGGTTTCTGAAGTTTTTTTCCAGAAGAGCAAAAATAAGATAGCCGGTAAATTTGCCGAAGCGGCAATTGCAAAAGCCCATCCTACCAGGAAAGAAACATTTATGCCTTTGAAAGCCATACCCAAAAGAATAGCAAAAATACCGACGGCAAAAGCAGCAATCTTTCCGACTTTAACTTTTCTGTCGTCACTTAAGTTTCGCTTGAGATAAACATCGATGAAATCGTGCGCTATAGCTCCAGAAGATGCCACGATCAAACCAGCAACGGTACCCAGCACAGTTGCAAAAGCCACCGCAGATATAATCGAAAATAGTGCTGCTCCAAAAGCACGCGCCAATAATGGTGCAGCCATGTTGCTCGACTCTAGATCCAGAACACCGTTAACAGCTGCTCCCAATCCCATAAATAAAGTGAGAATATAAAAGCCTCCAATAGCTGCAATAGCTAAAATAGTCGATTTACGGGCATCTCGCGGGGTTCTTACCGTATAATAACGAATTAAGATGTGAGGTAAAGCCGCAGTTCCTAAGAATAGAGCTAGCATCAATGAAATGAAGTCTAGCTTGCTCCACAGATTGGCATCACGACCAATTTTATATTTAAGTCCCGGAACCATAAAGGATTCTCCCGCTGTTGGTTGTTGATAATATACGGACACATGATCGTCTCCATCCGAAAACTTCACCTGCAAGAACCGCACAACCTCACTATCCTGTAATGTTGACAGAAATTCGAATGGTCCTACCGGCCCCGTTTTATCCACTTCCACTCCATTCACCACGATCTTACTCATGTGTCCCACCTGATAAAAACGTCCGTTTTCCTGAGGCTCGCCATTATATAGCGTCTGCCCTCCTGCCAGCTGTGTTACCGAAAGCGCTTCTTTTAATACATGACCATCATTCCCTGATGTCAAGTCAAACCACCGTTCGACCCCATTCTGTGAAAGTTTGACAAATGTCTTTTTTCCAATGACCTGCTGTGATACAACCTCCCAACCTGGTACTTCCACCACCTTGTCATTCTCCACCTGCGGTGTCAGCTCCATGAACGTATAGTGGCTGCTACTGCCTTTAAAATCCGGGGTAAGTGTCAGCCCATTTTTTAAGATAAAAAATGTCAACACGACAGAGAGAATAATCAACAAGCCGCCTTTTAAAAATTGCACATACGTTGTGGATGCCATACCGGCGCTGGCAACAATGATGATCACAATAGCTCCTACTAACAATACTCCCACCCAATGGGGTAAGCCAAGGAGTGGCATGACCAAATCTCCAGCTCCTACCATTTGAGGAATTAAATAGAATATAGAAACAATTAGGGTACTTATCGATGCGGAAAGCGTGATGGCTCGGGAGTTGAATTTGGCATTCAACGCATCCGTAAAAGTATATTTCCCCAATCTTTTGAAAGGTTCAGCAATAAGAAACAAGGCAACAATCCACCCCGCTAAAAAACCTATTGCATACAAAAAGCCATCAAACCCTGACACGGCAATCATACCACAGATCCCCAGAAAAGATGCGGCTGACAGGTAATCGCCGGCAAAGGCAATCCCGTTTACACCCCAATGGATCTGTCCGCCCGCGGCATAATAAGATGATGATGAACGTGTCTTTCTCCCAAAATAAAAGGAAAGTCCCAGAACCAACCCAACAAAAACAAAAAAGAATAACAGGGCTGTGTACGAAATTTCGTAAATCATACTGTTCCCTCCTCTTTTACTTCATCGGCTTGCTCAGCCTCATCTTCATAGCTGCTACAATAGTAATTGTATACTATTCCCAGGACGACGGCAAAGACGATCAGTCCTATTCCATAAGCCAAAGCTAAATTGAGCCCGCCGAGTACCGGCATCGCCAACAGCTCATATTGAAATACTCCAATCGCCACAAAACCGGCATAACATAGGAGGTAGATAAAAAATAAGCGTATGCCTAATGCAGATTTTCGCTTGGTTAAACTTTCCTTTTCTTCGGACGTGTTATTAACGTGCATAATAAATGTTTGTAACGGTTTATAATTAAATAATCACTGACTGCATGTTATTCATGCAACCAATGTATTTACAATAATAACTAAAAACACGAAAAGTCAAGGTATTTTTGTTATTTAATCTCATAAATCATATCTATGTAAAGTCTGCTTAACTTAACATAAAGTTAATATTAGTTTATTATGTTTGCTCTATGGCACACCTAAAATACAATGCTCCTGTTGTGTTGACAAATAGCACAGATGATTCGTACAATATTAAGCCCCTTCCCATTCCGTGTGGGGAATATCCTTATCGGCTAGATATCGAAAAGATAATAGGTCAAGAAATAAACGAAATCCAGAATCACATGGCTTTTCACATGGTCGGCGATACCGGTAGTGCCAGACATTCTGATTTTCAGGCTACTGTTGCAAATACTTTGGCGCAACAGATCGATAAACATCAAGGTATAAAGCCTGCCTTCCTCTACCATCTGGGAGACATCGTTTATAATTTTGGCGAGGCGCATGAATACCCTGCACAATTTTTAAAACCGTACAAAAATTACAGTGCTCCTATCTTTGCTATAGCAGGCAATCATGATGGGGATATCAATCCCAATACACACAGTCCGTACCAAAGCCTCGATGCATTTATGGATGTCTTCTGTGACACGCAGAGCAGACCTATAGGTTTTGATGTAACTACCAACAGGCGGAGCATGGTACAACCGAATGTCTATTGGACGCTGGAAACCCCACTTGTGCGGTTTATCGGGTTATATGCCAATGTCATCAAGCATGGAATCATTTCAGATGAACAACGTGACTGGTTTATCCAGGAATTGCAGCATGCCGAACTTCACCGCGACGAGCAGGCTATTATCGTGTGTATACACCATGCTCCCTATTCGGCCGATACCAACCACGCGTCAAGTCTTGCGATGATCGATTTTCTGGAAAGCGCCTATATAGTAGCAGGCGTTAGACCAGACGCCGTATGCAGTGGCCACGTCCACAATTACCAACGCTTTCACAAAACATATGAAGATGGAACAGTAATACCTTACATTGTTGCCGGTGCCGGGGGATACGCTGATCTACATACCATTGCGCGTACAGATGATCCTACTGTCCATCCGTTACGGATAGCAGACAACAGCGTTCAGCTGGCAGCCTATTGCGACGATCGTTTTGGCTTTCTAAAAATGGGAGTAGAAAAAACTGTCTCAGGATTAAAACTGACTGGTGAATATTACACATTGACCCAACCAGATGATCCCGAAGCCAGGCTATATGATCGCTTTGAAGTTCCGTTGAAACGGTCAACATTATCGGAGGTATAAAAACAGCAATTACATATTTCACAACATTCTGTAAAACAAAAACTTACGTTTAAAATAGTAAGCGTATACTTACTATTTATCCTTAACATCGCGGCATTTGTCATTACAGTTGCGGCATTTGTCATTACCGTTGGCCCAACTAAGCATATTGTTGCGTGAAGTGTATTGACACCTGTCAAAAGAGTGATGTTCATTGCGGCATCTGTCATGTGTGTTGTCACGAGGATCATATCGCCTGCGTCATCTACATATATAGTCTTACCATATGTGCTATTGTTTGTGCCGGCGGTAATCTAAGCTGAGGCATCTGTTTGTTTTTCTACCACAACTGTGGTAACAGTTGTCGTATCTCAATAGTGCGTACTGCCATCCGTTATGTAAATTATCGGAGGTATAACAAAAGGTTTAAAAACAAAAAAGCCTCTCTTTTCAGAGAAGCT
>JBEBVG010000215.1:0-4132 GCA_040392845.1 Sphingobacterium sp.
GAAGATACTACGCTTTCTTTTTTCTGTTGACGGTAACCCACGACCATGACTTCATCTATATCGGCAGCAGCCTCGGTCAGACGTATGTTGACTACCGTTTCGTTGGCTTTGAGTACACGCTCTTCAGTAGCATGCCCTACATAAACAAATACCAAGGTATTACCTACAGATGCCTGTATATGGTATCTACCGGTTGCATCGGTATTGGTCTTTGCAGACTGATCCTTTACGCTGACGGTCACGCCCGGTACAGGATTGCCCTGACCATCGGTTACTAAGCCAGATACACTAAGACTTTGGGCTACCAGTCCGAAGGGTAGGCAGCAAAGCACCAGGAGAAATAACAGGCTCCGCTGAACGGATATTGCTATATCAGGGTATATTCTTTTTTCGATTATTTTCATCATTTTGCTATCTAGGTTAATATATTTTACGATTGACAATTACTTCGAATGGTGAATAATTAGTATCTAGGATAATGCTAAAGAAAAAGCCCGGATTAAGCTGTCTGTTACTTATCGTTGTTATGACATCACCGACATTCGGATCCGCAGTTTTATTTCTCTTTTCGAAACGTGCTGTCAATGAATTATAAGGGTAGGGAGCTTCCGTTCCATGTACTAGGGGATTGAGGTCAAAGCTACCTCCATAAACAGTCTGCGCGAGAATAAAAGGAGTTTTATCGTCAAACGATCGGCTATATGGATAAAAGGCAATGCCGGCCGAAGGACCTCCTGAAACATTGCTCTCGAATATTGTTGTCGCCGACTGTAGGATGATTTCATATTTACCATTGCCTATCGGCGCCATAGCTACATTATTTGTTGGATCC
Source organism: Sphingobacterium sp. (assembly GCA_040392845.1). Lineage (GTDB taxonomy): Bacteria > Bacteroidota > Bacteroidia > Sphingobacteriales > Sphingobacteriaceae > Sphingobacterium. The sequence continues at coordinate 833 of JBEBVG010000215.1, forward strand.
CAATTGGATGGATTACTTGCATAAGATGGAAATCCAATACCATTAGTGGTACCACCTACAGCTCCTCTACCACCATTTACCCAGATAGTACCTGTTCTGGTTGTCAGATCAAACTCAAACAGCTCGCCGTCATTATTCAACGGCTCGATCTTAAAATATTTTAGATTGTTGTCGGCCGTAAAGCGATACTTACCATCTATAGCGCGGAATTTGTAGGTGCCATCACCGTTGTTATCCAGGAAGGCTGGATTTTTCCACCAGCTGGCAATATCAAGAATACCGTCAAATTTGATGGTTTGGTTTTGGGTCAAATTGAGATCAATAGAGGCTGTGTTTCCTGCATATTCGGGAAATTCCTGGTCGTTGATGGCTGGCTTGAGGAAAGGTTCCCCTTCGAAAGTCAATGTGTTAAACTTAACCGTAAAATGTGTTGTGCCTACTTTCTGGAAAGGAATGTAATCATCCGCAGCGGCATTGACTACTATAGTTCCACCTCCAAATATAATCTCATTCCCATTTGTCCCATAAGCGGGAGCGATGATCACTGCTTTTAGCTCGCTGTTCGGGAAATCGTCGGTAACAGCGTATTCATAAGGCGTACCTGTAGGCTCCATGCGGTAGTCTCCGTAGTCTTTCGTCCGTAATGTCAGGTATGGAAATTTCGGCCGTGTGACCTGTATGGGTATCAATACAGTCGAATAGTTGAAATTTTTATTTTTGACCATCAGCTGTATTTCGGCTAAGCCGTCAGGTATATCCTTGACAAAGGGAATCTGTATCTTTTTGTTAAAGGTACCGGGATCTTTGGTCGGAATAATACTCTCCGAAATCTGCTGATTATTCTGGAAGAAAGTGACCTTAATGCTATTCAGGGGATAGTCGCCGGTTGCCGTAATGGAAACCGGGATACTGTCGCCCATGAACGCTTCGTCATTGGCTTCGTACGAAGTGATAAGCGGGGTGTCAATCTGGACCTCATCTTTACAAGAATAAAAGGCTGCAATGACCCCAAGTATCAGCAAGAGATTTCTTTTTTTTCTCATAGCTTTTTTGATTAGTTGGTTAGAAATATTTAACAGGTTTTATAATTTAAGTTTAAAGGCAAATCAAATCTGCACTTTAAATTTCTTGACGGAATATTTTGCATATGCAAAATATTTCCATAACGATCATGGTGTAAAATTTCAGGTCATGTTAATCATTTATGGTTTAAAATTTAGTGGTTATTATAAAGCCGTTCCTAGGTGTCCTCTTGCCCTTTCAAGCTTGCGAGTCTGCCTAGATGCATGCGGCTGAAACAAAACTAGAGCTTAACAGTCTGAAATTATAGGGTAAGGGGTAAAAAGTGAGATTTTGTGAATTCTTTTTTATGTGTAACTTTCTGTTTTATAGTTATGTATATATATTTCGGTAATAAAATAAAGTGGTAGATTGGTAATAGTTGCTTATATTCTACAATAAACTTAATCAGGGTCATTCTCAAAAGCAATCGATTGCAATTTTCACCTCGATCTACCGATTTACCACTTTTTTTATTGTTTTGTTTTTGTGTAATCATTTGATAAATAGATTATTAAGTGTTTGTGGTTTTTTGATTTTTCTCACTTTTGTATCCTCTGACTTTTTGAAGAGGGCTTAAACAATAAATTTGTGCCTCAGAGGGCCACCTATTTAACCGTGCCGCTCCTAACTTTTTTAAACCTGTATGACAAAGGAACACTTTATGTATGACCTATTTTATCCTACCCGACAGTTACACCTGTTGCGAAAAGGGTTAATGATTTTATCAGGTCTTTTGCTATGCTTTTCTCCGAATACTCTGCTTGCCGGTCGTAGACCCGAGAGCGGGATTGAACTGTATGTCACGACGAATAACAAAAAAATGGATTTGAAAAAAATACGTATAAAAGCCAAGCCAGTATCTAAAGCTTCTGTACATATACAGGTTGATTCTAAACAACGCTTTCAGGACATGGACGGTTTTGGAACAGCAGTAACGGGATCGACCTGTTATAACCTGTTGAAGATGGATGCCAGGTCCCGTGAACGCTTTTTGAGAGAAACCTTTGATCCGCTAACGGGTTATGGACACAGTTATATACGGATTTCCATCGGTTGTTCGGATTTTTCGCTTAGTGAATATACGTGCTGTGATGAAGAGGGGATCGAACATTTCGCTCTGCAGGAGGAAGAGTTGAAGTACGTTATTCCCGTATTAAAGGAAATCTTGGCTATCAATCCTTCCATAAAGATATTGGGATCGCCCTGGACCAGTCCCCGTTGGATGAAAGTCAATAATCTGACGGAGTTACAACCTTTCGAATCCTGGACCAGTGGGCATCTTAATCCTAAATATTATCTGGATTATGCAACTTATTTTGTGAAATGGATCAATGCTTTTGAGCAACAGGGAATCCCTATATATGCTATCACGCCACAAAATGAACCCTTGAATCGTAAGAATTCAGCTTCGTTATTTATGGGGTGGGAAGAGCAGCGTGATTTTGTGAAAACAGCGTTGGGAATCAAGTTAAAACAGGCTGGACTGAAAACCAGGATATATGCTTTCGACCATAATTATAATTATGATAATATGGAGGATCAAAGACAATATCCTCTAAAAATCTATAACGATAGTTTGGCAGCTCAATATCTCACGGGAGCTGCTTACCATAACTACGGCGGTGATAGGCGTGAGCTGCTGTCGGTGCACGAAAGTAGACCTGACAAGGAACTGATTTTTACGGAAACGTCTATCGGAACCTGGAATAGGGGTCGGAATTTCGATACAAGATTGCTTGAAGATATGGAAGAGGTAGGATTGGGTACGATTAATAATTGGTGTCGGGCTGTGATTGTATGGAACTTAATGCTCGATTCGGAGAGGGGCCCCTGGCGTGAAGGAGGATGTAAGACCTGCTACGGTGCAGTGGATATAGATCGGGACGGTTATAAACACGTCAGTAGAAATTCGCATTATTATGTGATCAGTCATTTAGCAGCTGTTGTAAAACCTGGCGCAATACGTATCGGAAGTAAAAGTGATCAGAGTGATGGACTGATCTGGACGGCTTTTGAGAATAAAGATGGTTCCCATGCCCTGGTATTGTTAAACAAAAGAGCGACAGCTCAGCATGTCGCTATATCGGACGGAAAAATAAGTTTTGTCTATAAGGTACCTGCAAAGGCAGTTGTATCGTATAGATGGAAGGCTTAAAATTTGTATTGAAATAGGAAAATTAATCACATGAAAAAAATATACTTAACTTTCTTACTGATCTCTTGCCTGAACATTTCCTC
>JBEBVG010000216.1:0-4111 GCA_040392845.1 Sphingobacterium sp.
TGATAAAAGGGCTATGTAATTAATCTAAATGCTCAATAGCAGTAATAGTACCTCCTTCGACTTTCAACCCCTGTGTAGCTGTCGCTGTTGTCGCGTCAATCTTGTAGATATAGCCAACACCAGATGTCAGGTTGACACCAATATAACCGGTTTTTCCATCGTTAGTACTGTAGTTGTTTCTCGCTGTAAATGATGCAATTTCGGCCTTTCCAGGAAGCCCTGATACTTTTTTATAGGTTTGATCCTTCACATTTATTACACCAATGATATTCCCGGTACCGAAAGCATCCTTATCTGCCTTCTCATTAGAAAACACGATAAAATTATTATTACCTACATACTTCCAAGTCGTAATATTCAAATCTCCAGAGAGCTCCTCAAAATTGAAAAAGTAGTCTTTATCGAATTCAGTAGTACCTGCAGGTATCTTGACGATAGCTGAAGGTTTGTCACCGATGATATTTTGTCCATCTGATGCCACAGAAGAGGAGAAGGCATAGATATCGCCATTTTCTGTCAATTCCATACCATCAATAAAATAGCGACCGATAAAACTAATACGGTCATCCTTAATTACCTTTTCTAGCTCCATTCCGGGGTAAGAGAACACAGCTATCCAAGCATTATTTGGATAAGCTGTTCCAAAGGTTGCATTACAACAGCCTTTCACCGTAAAATAAGGAGCATACACTTTATTACCGACTTGCTTAATCCAAGAGAAGAACGCTAATTCACCAGGTGCACCATTTTCGGAAGCTAGTTCTAATGAATTGATACTGCCTTGCTTATCAATCTGCAGACTATTGGTATTAAAGCCGTACCAGCTAATAGTAGGATTTGTTACATTCCGGGAAATCTTGGTCATCAAAATATCGTCATTGACCGGAGCAAAGGCTTGTACAGTCTCGGTTACCGCATTGGCCAGTTTGGTGAGGCCTCCATTCTGCAGACCGTACACCGTCACAGCGCCTGGGTTTCCTTGGCCATATAACATGCTATAGAATCTATTTTTATAGGTAAGATAGTATCTATACGTACCATCCTGCTCCACACCTTGCCCTTTCGTTGATATAGTACCTTCTTCAAGGCTACCTGCTGTCAGCAAGTAATCGGCAATATCCGTTTCCGCTTTCGGGGTAACCGCAATTACAAAGTTTCCAGGTGTATCGTTGATAATGTCTCCATCTTTATCTTGACAGGAAAACATAGCCACTGCTGCGGCCATTACTAAAATTTTGTGTTTAGTTTTCATATGTTATTAAAATTATTTGTTGTTGCTGTTAATAAAATATCTCAAATTGAGAAAGAAAGATCTTCCTGGCTTTTGCATATCAAAATTGTCTACCAGTTTGTTATCGGCGAGATTCTTAGCTTCTAGGCTGATATTGTACTTACCATTAAGCAGGCTATAGACTATATTGACATCATGACTGATTTGCACGGGAGTAACACGCTTCAGCGAACTGTTGTCAAAGCCCAAACTTGGCCAGTACAACCAGAATGAGTCCACATATAGAAGGTTGTAACCTACATTTAAGTTATTACTTTTACCTAAAACATCTTTAAACGAAAAAGACACATCTGCATTCCAGAAATAATAGGGTATATTGGGCATCTGATCTTTATATACCGTACTTGGCGTCTCAACACCGGTCTGTGAATCTCTCGTCATTTTTTGTGTATTCTGCAGATACTGATACGTAAGACTTCCTCCGGCATGGATAAAATTTTTGAATGAATAGCGGATATCAGCATCGCCTCCGTAGGTCAGAACCCCATCTCTATTATCGGCAATAAGCTTACTCTCATTTTGATTCAGCCGTTGATAAATAAAGTCTTTGGCATTTCGATAGATCAAGCTAGGCGTAACCGAAAAATTGTGATTAGCCCCCAATCGGAAAGCGTAGTTGACGCCTATATTCAGATTGTTACTTTGTTCAGGCTTTAAATTAGGGTTAGCTTCCTGATTCTCAACATCACCAAATAGTTCGTATGGTGTAGCCATCTTGTTCGTAAGTTCATAAGAAGCCTTCAGTTGGGTATTGGGATTGAGGAAATAAGTAGTTGCTAAGCCATAGCCCCACCTCGTCATCAACTGTTGCTGTACGTCACCGTTTTTATTGTTCTGGCTTAGGTATTTCGCAAACAACGAGGTACTCCATTTGTCAGCTACCTGATACTGGTAGCCGAGGGCCAAAATATTTTTCTGTGTCTTCTTAGCTAATTCGTATTGTGCATTTCCGGGATTTAGTTCGTCAGATCCCATTCGATTAAACGTTGTAAAAACATTATTCAAACTAAAGTTATGATGTTCGCCCACCGAGTATGATGCGGTGGCCGTCACCAGGCCTTCGTTATTGCTGTACTTATAGAGGCTCCGACTGCGTTCACCTGCAGTTGGCGGCAGATTCGCATGTGTATCACCGAACCAGTCGAAACGCTTCGCTACGGTATCAATGTTCTGTTCTTTTCCGACATTGATATTTGCATTTAGCACCACATCCAGTCCTTTTACCAAATCCTTTTTATTGAATTTTAAGGTAGGCATCACAATAGTAGACCGACGATGCCAAGCGCCAAACACAGCGTCTTTCCTTACTCCCGTCTGGATCTCCTTATAGCTTTTACCCAACACGACGCCTAGCAGTAACTGATCCGCAAAAGATTTATCGACGAATCCTATGTTGGTTATAACTGTCTCATTGTGATAGTTGTCATGAAAACGAGATACTTTCGTCGGCTGCGTATAGTTATCTTGTCGGTTATTAAACGCATCAATGTCGACTTTATAATTATTGTCCGAATAATTCTGAAAAGCATTCAACTGTAACGTCAACCCACTTTTACTGGTCACAGCTGTATTAATGACTGTTCGGTGTGTATTAAACGAGCCATACGCATACGAGACATCTAAATAATTACGTTTCTTATTGCCTGTGACAATATTGACTGCACCACCTAGGGCATCCGAGCCAAGCCAGATAGGCACCACGCCCTTGTAGACTTCTATACGTTCAGCTAAATTGATAGGGATATTGTTGATCTGGAAAGCTGACCCAAAATTATCCATCGGCACACCGTCCAAGAAATAGCGTATATGATCGCCCGAAAATCCATTTAACATCAGGTTGAAGGTAGAGCCTACCCCCCCTGTCTCCCGTACACGTACACCTGCTACTCTATCGAGGGCTCCAGCAATATCTAAAGTGCTGTTGTGTAGCTTAACAGCATCTATTGCTGTTACATTGTAAGCCTGACGATTGACTTCCTGCACTTCTGTCAGCCCGAGAACCTGTACTTCTTCGATAGATTTTGTATCTTCTTCCAATACAATATTCAGGGTATTAACCCCCGGGGTTAAATTTATGCGACGCGTGAAAGATTGATAACCCACCGCAGACACCTGAACCATAGCCTCTTTTTTCGATATTCCCTCAATGGAATACGATCCGCCTACATCTGAAGAGACTGCTCGATTGTTAACTTTAATCGTCGCTTTATCTATGGCGGTCTGTTTTGAGGATGTAACACGACCCTGTAGGCTAATGGTCTGTTGCTGTGCCCGGGTATTTATAGTTACACCGAAAAATAGTAGGGTAGCCAGAAGAATTTTAAAATATTGCATTCTTTATTTTATTTACCGTATCGAAGTTTTAGAAAATCAGAGGAACGTTTATTGTACCTGAACAAATGTGGTAGCACCTTGCCATGTCCGTTTAAATGGCTGCTCATGCCAGACACCTTCTTCTCTTTCCATGTGAGAGGCTTCGACGACATAATTGCCTTTCCAGATCACTGGAAAATTAATCTTGCCTTCTGCATTGGTTCGGAAGATCTTCGTCCATCCTTCGCTACTCATTACGACAACCTCTGCATTGGCCAAAGGCTGTCCTTTCTGAAAGACTACAGCGTCGACCGACTCGCCTGCGGCATAAGTCCTTGGTACCGCTTGTACATAAAATGAAAGATCAAGAGGCTTTAAAATGGCATTACCTACTGCAACTAAGGCTGTTGACGAAAATTCATATTTTGTGGTACCACCCAAATCCCTGGCGGGGTGAACCACCGTTAATGCATATACACCTTCTTCATCGGGAATAAAAGAAGCTGT
>JBEBVG010000217.1:0-4105 GCA_040392845.1 Sphingobacterium sp.
GGGTTTTGTTTGACAACTCCCTGTGACAGGCTTATTTCTTGCCGTGGTACGGGGAATAAATAATCTCTGTCCTCACTCCACGTACGATCGATCCAGTCGTAACACAATAAATTACCATAATTGCCATTGGACAACGTGGTCCCTGTACCGGTCGGAGACAATTGTACATAACTCACGTTACCGGCATTCGGCTGCGTCGGCGTGGTATAAAAACAGACATCGTTTGTACCGTTGCCATCTATATCGTACCCTACATTAATCGCCGTCGCCGGGAGATAAATCCCTTCAAAGGCTTGCGCCATAGCCTGTCCTTCTTTCCACCGCATCAAATCGTAATAGCGAAATCCTTCCATAAGCAATTCGATAGTACGTTCTCTTCGTATTTCCAATATGACACCTTGATTTACACCAGACACATGGATGTAGCCACTTTCTGTAGCCGTCATATAAGGATCGGGGTTCTGATTGGCATCATTTAAGTTCAGTTTGCCCGTTACGCCTGCCCGGGTACGCAGCCTGTTAATCGTGTTGTCCAGGTCAGACTGTGTCAATGTCTCTAATTCCGCTTTTGCTTCTGCATAGTTGAGGTACACTTCCGCTAACCTGAAAAGAGGCAGATCATTGCTGGAGCCACCCGTATAATTCGCATTATCGTTGGCATATTTTATCAAGTGATAACCTGTCATCGTCACATTGATATTGATATTGGAGGTACGAATGGTCTGTTCCAAACGAGGATCTCGATTTTTGACCTCATCCTTAAATTCCATGGTCTCATAGTCCGCCTGATCCGTAAAGCGTGTCCCGTCCTTCATCAGGTAATAATTGACCAATTTTTTAGATAATCCGGGACGGCCTAGCGTAGGTGAATTCTCGAAGGCCTGGGCTTGATGTGTCAGGTTCAAACTACTATTGTAATTCCTGGCCAGGATCACCTCGGTCTGCACCGCATTATCCGATTTGAACAAATTACGATAAGATGAAGCTCCCGATTGGTACAAAGCATATCCACCCGAGGCTTTCATGATCTCGTCGGAGGCGTTGACACAGTCCGTAAGATATTTTTCGTATCCAGGCAAACCGTGGTATTTTCGATAGGTGCCTTCAAACAGGCCGACACGAGATTTGAGGGCGAGAGCTGTCCACCAGGTGACACGATACAGGTCTTTCGTCCTGTTACTTTCTTTGAAGACTGAAATAGCATAGTTCAGATCTTCCATAATCTTTTCCATCACAAACTCGCGCGAATCTCTGGCTTTGTACAGCTCCGGCGAATCCGACTCCAATACCTCATCGTACCAAGGGACATCCCCAAATCGTTTGACTTTCTCAAAATAAAAATAGGCACGGAAAAAACGGGCAACAGCATTATACTTCGCACGCACTTGTTCATCTTCACAATTCACGCTATGCTCCAGCAAAAAGTTGATATTCCGCAATGGTCCCCAATCCCATCCTCCACCTGTTTCCGGCACAAAACGCTGTCCACTGGTCTGCGCATCCAGTGGTGATACGATCAATGCGTCCGCATTATCCCGATAAATATTGCCATCCCCGGGAAGGATATCCAGATAAAACTTATTGCTGTACAGTTGCAGCTGTTCTTCATTCTTAAAGTAGTCACCGCCGGTCAGGCGATCCTGAGGCGTCAGGTCAAGCAAGCTTTCACATGACATAAATAATGTCGAAACCATCAGCGCCATACCGACTATATATGCTATTCTTTTCATAAGTTGTTTGCTATTCATCTTTCAACTTTTTATTATTTTCTACTAGAAACGTATATCCAAACCTACCGCATACGTCTTGGACCAGGGATAAACCCGGGCATCACTTCTCGATGTCTTCCAGTCGTTTTTGGTTGCCGCCTGCTCGGGGTCTATATACTTTGTATCCAACTTGGAGAAAGTCAATAAATTCTCTCCATTAAAGTAAATACGCAGATGATTAACACCCTGTTTTGAAAGCCATCTTTCCGGCAAGGTATAGCCGACTGTCAAGCTTTTCAAACGGCAGTATGCCAGATCCTGCAGATACCTATTATTCACCACTGCAAGCTCTCTGTTATTATTCAAAGCAACATATCCCCTGGGTCGTGGAAAATAGGCGTTCGGATTATCTTCGCTCCACACCTTACTCATGAAATCGGTCGGAATAAAACTTGCATAAGGCCGTGTATAAGGTCCCCAAAAGACCAAAGCCTCCTGACCCGGATACCAATGCTGGCGGCCTATACCTTGGAAGAAGGCGGAGAAATCTATTCCGCTCCAACTCGCCGACAAGCCTAAGCTATAATTGTACCGCGGCAACGAGTTGCCTATTACCTTCATATCCTTGGGATCATTAGCGGTTGTGGTTTGCTCAATCTTATTATTACCATCCAGGTCGACAAACTTCAGATCTCCGGCATGCACACCATTGTCTATAGCACTGGCATTAATCATCTGATTGACAAATGTCTGGTCGACGGAATAGTCCGTTGCTTCCTGATCGGTTTTGAAAAAGCCATCCACGACATATCCCCATATCTCACCGAGTTGCTGCCCTTCATAGGGATCTGTTAATATTCTATTGGGATTGTCATATTTTGTGACCCTGGAGAGATTATCGCCAAGACCGACCGTCACGCCATATTTCAGACGCTTGCCCGCCAGACCAACATCGTCATTCCAGGCGATCGACGTTTCCCATCCGCGAGTCGTCAGATCGGCGACATTCATCTTGGGTGATGCGGCACCATATACAGCAGGCAATGTCTTGCCGGCCATTAGCATCCCTTCCGTATCCCGGATATAAGCATCGACGGTAATGTTCAGCCTATTGTTCAGTAAACCGATATCAAGCCCTAAATTTTTTGTTGTGACAGTTTCCCAGGTCAAGTCTGCCGAATTGGGAGCTGTTTCACTGGCATACTCTGCCTTGGTTGCTTCGCCAAAAGAATAATTTAACGTAGATCCTGTGTTGATTAACTGCAAGTAATCATAATAGCCTACCGTTTTCTGATTTCCCAAGGAGCCATACGAAGCCCTGACTTTCAGGTTGTCCACATATTTTCTCGCTCCTTCAAAAAAAGCTTCTTCACTTACTCGCCATCCGGCTGAGAAAGAAGGGAAAAATCCAAATCGACGTCCTTGGCGGAAACGTGAACTCCCATCATAGCGGCCGCTCCCTTCCAATAGGTACTTATCTTTGAAAGCATAGTTAAGACGGTAGAAAAAACCCAAGACCGCGTAATCATCCACGCCACCAGTTATACTGATATCGTCGCCTTTGGCCAGATTAAAATCGTCCAGATCTTCCGAAAGAAGACCATTTCTTTTCATCTTGAGGTTTTTGGAATTTCTATAATCGTAGTTGGTCCCCAACATGACTTTTACGTCATGCTTTTCAGCAAAGACATTATCATAAGTACCGTAGAGGTTGAACGTCCGCCGCACCTGACGAGTCTGGGTTTCTGTCAGATAGTTGCCCCCGGTACGTCCTTCGTCCATTACAATTGTTTCGCCGGGTATACGAGAGTAAGACACATCCACCGAGCGATTCAGATTAGGCTGATGAACATGTGCCCAACTGTAATTTGTTCGGATATCGACGTGTTTGATAGGCTTAAACACAGCCTCGAACGTGGTGACAAACTCATAATCCCGATCTTGATTGCGATGGCCTCTGTTCAACAATACAGCACCAATACCATCTGATACTTCCCCTGTATCAGTCAACCCCGTCCTATATACGAGTGTTCCATCTGGATTTATCGGAACTATGCTGGCTAAAGCATGATTAGTCGCCCGTGAAAAGATACTGTTTACACCCGCCATACCCGGATAGGTATACTGCGAATAGAAATAAGCCGTTTTATTGCTAAGTTCAAGCCAGGGCGTAACATCTGCCGATATTTTTGATTGAAAGTTATACTTCTTATAATTATCCCGATCAATCCGGATAATACCTTTCTGATCGTAATAATTGCCAGACAATACATATTTGACCTTATCCGATCCTCCTGTCAGGCTAAGATTATGTTCCCAGGTCGGCCGGGTATGGTCAAACAACATGTTGTACCAGTCAAAGTTGCCATAATATTTATATTCCCCGTTTTCCTCGA
>JBEBVG010000218.1:0-4065 GCA_040392845.1 Sphingobacterium sp.
TACTGTCAAAACGTTTCTGTTTAGCCTCATTGTTGTCCGCCCGATGATGTGTATCGCTTAGAATTAACCCGATTATTTTTTCTGGAAACAGCTCATACGCACGCAGTGCTATATACCCTCCCATGGATACACCACATAAGATAATAGGATCCAATTTCAGTTTTTCTATGAAAACTTTCAGATCCTTGGCAAATACGTCAATGCTAAAAAAACCATGTCCCATCGTGCTCAACCCGTGTCCACGCACGTCTATAGCAATACCGGTTACGTCATCTGCTAAACTTTCGAGCTGAGGGCGCCAGCTGTTTTTGTTAAACGGGAACCCGTGAATAAAGACTATGGTTTTATTGCTTTGTGTTGTCGCCTCTTTCAGATAATACGAAATGCTAATATCCCCAATACGTATTTTGTGCGTTTTGATTGTTCTCTTCATGTATTTATTTGGTGTTTACCTATATACTCAACAATATACAAATTAATTTGTTGTGCAGACTTTATTTTATCTAAATCTACTGTTTATATCTCCGTTTATTTTAAATCAAAAAAAGTAACGAATAGTTAGCTATTTTGGGTGTAATAAACTAAGGGTTTGAAAATACGCTATTTTTTTTATACCTTTGTCCACCTAATACGACATTGTATCGGTACAATGTTATTCGTGAATCCGAAAAAACCCGTAGAAATTGAAAGAGATAAGTGTTATAGGGGGCGGTAGCTGGGCCACGGCGTTGGTCAAAATCCTTACAGAAAATGGTGTTCAGGTGAACTGGTTTCTAAGACGACCTGATCAAGTTGCGTGTATTGCCCAGGAAGGTAGAAATCCAGATTATCTCAATCACGTCCAATTGGATAAATCATTCGTATATCCCAGTACAGATATACAACATGTCATCGAGAAATCTACCAAAATCCTGTTCGTTGTTCCGAGTGCCTACTTGGAGTCAACCGTCGATCAGCTCGATCCAGTATGGTTTGAAAATAAAAAAGTCATGAGTTCGATCAAAGGAACAGTGACCGTGGATAATGTACTGCCTTCGGTGTATCTGAGCGAGCGATTACAGATCAATTCTCAGGATCAGGCTATACTTGCGGGACCATGCCATGCGGAAGAGATTGCTCGTAATAAGAAAACCTACCTAACGATTTGTTCCAAGAATGAGGCTCTCCGGAACTCTTTAGTCGAATATTTTAATGCGTCTTATATCGATATTTCGCTCAAAGATGACCTGTTGGGTATTGAATATGCGGCAATTTATAAAAATGTTATCGGCATTGCATGCGGTATCTCGGATGGCTTACATTATGGCGATAATTTTAAGGCAGTATTGGTGGCGAATGCTATTGAGGAGCTCCGGAAGTTGCTCCTATCGATGCATACCGATGTGGATATTGCAAACTCCTCCTATATAGGTGATCTCCTCGTAACGGCCTATTCCACGTATAGCCGTAATCGGAATTTTGGCGAGTTGATCGGAAGAGGGATGGGCGTGGAGAAAGTGAAAAGAACAATGGATATGGTTGCCGAAGGCTACTGGGCCACAAAAGGGTTGTATGAGACCGCTAAGCACCTTGGGTGTAAAATGCCCATCCTTACGACCATATACCGTATTCTTTACAAACATATGTCGGCGCAGACAGAATTTAAAATATTAGAGACAAACATAAAATAGAAGATGATTTTAGCAACAGATTTAGATGGAACTTTTTTGGGCGGAAAAACAGAAGACCGCCTTCGTTTATATAGAATAATAAAACATACGAAAGATATACAGCTGGTATTTGTGACCGGAAGAGGTCTGGAGTCCGTAATTCCATTATTGAGTGATCCTTTAATTCCTACGCCCGATTACATCATTGCAGACGTAGGAGCCACTGTCGTAAACGGGCACACATTAGAAGAAGTAGAAGGTATACAGGCTGATATTGAAGCCCGTTGGCCCAAAGTGTATGCTATTCAGGAAGATGTCCTAAAAATTGATGGCATCAGCTTTCAGGAAGTCCCGCAACAACGGCGAAGTTCCTATTTTTATTCCCGGGAAACGGATCTTGAACAAATACATGCTATTGCCAAGACACATGATCTGGATATTATCACGTCTGTTGATAAATATTTAGATTTCTTACCCAAAGGCGTGAATAAAGGGAGCACGTTACGTAAACTGGTGGATTATCTTAATGTGCCCGAACAAGATGTTTTAGTAGCCGGCGATACGTTAAACGATCTGGCTATGTTTCAGATTGGATTAAAAGGAGTGGCTGTAGGAAAGTCGGAGGAAACACTGCTTGCTAAAGTCGGGGATATCGAGCATATTTATTGTGCTTCTTCGGCAGGAGCGGGCGGTATCCTGGAGGCCATGTACCATTTTAAGAATTTTAGAAAATACCTTAAAGGGCAAAAACTACAACAGGTTAGACGTAGCTCAAAAAATAGCAATCAATTGGTAATCGTCTATCATAGATTACCTTACGAAAAAAGTATAGTAAACGGAAAGGAGGTGCGTACTGCACCTAAAAGTCCGAATGGGATAATTCCCTCTCTTTTAGGGCTGTTTGAAAAAGGGCGGTCAGGGGTGTGGATAGGTGAGGATGTCATAGGCAAAGATAAGAAAGAAGTGCCTAATGCTTTGATCGATGAGGATAAATATCCTAATCTTATCAGCTCTACCATTTCGTTGTCCAAAAAAGATATTGATCAGTTCTATCGCGTTTTTTCAAAGGAGGCCTTTTGGCCTACGATCTTCTCTTTTGTAGATAAGGCCAAATTTAATCATGATGACTGGAATCATTATCTCAAAATCAATAAGATTTTTGCGGAACGTATAGCCAGAGAGGCAGACGAAGGTGCTTTGGTATGGATTCATGAATACAATCTCTGGATGGTTCCAGCCTATTTAAAACCGTTGCGGCCCGATTTAAAAATAGGTTTCTTCCATCATACTGCTTTCCCTGCTGCCGATATTTTCAATATCATTCCATGGCGCCGGGAAATCATCGGTTCCTTATTGCAGTGTGATTTCATCAGTTTTCATATTCCGCGCTATGTGGAGAACTTTGTCGATGTTCTGCGCAGCCATGTGCCATTTAAAGTCGTAAAAACAATCAATGCGGCCAAACAGTTTCTAACGTATAGCTGTGCGTTAGGCGTCGATAAAATGACAAAAATCATCGAAGTCGAAGGTCGTCAGATTTATTTAGGCGCACAGCCCGTGGGGGTAAATATGCCGAGTATTAAAAGGAGCTTGGACAAAAAGAAAGTGACCGATAAGATCACCAAGCATATCGAAATCAATAAGAAAAAGAACTTAAAAACGATCCTTTCCATCGAGCGGTTAGATTATGTAAAAGGGCCGTTAGAGAAAGTGAAAGCATTCGATGCTTTTTTGGATATGTACCCCGAGTTTCGCGAACGCGTCGAACTGATCAATATCTGTACACCTCCGTCGCAAGGGATGAAAATCTACGATAGCATCAAAGATGAACTGCATCAGGCCATCGGAGAGATTAATGGTAAATACGCCACGATGGATTGGATGCCGATCAAATATTTTTACCGTGCATTGCCTTTTGAAGAGGTGGTCGTACACTATGGGGTATGCGATATCGCCTGGATTACGCCTTTAAGAGATGGCCTGAATTTAGTGGCCAAAGAATTCGTGGGTACCAAAGGGAAATTACAGAATTGGGATGGCGTATTGGTGTTGTCTGAATTCGCCGGTGCTTCTGTCGAATTACCCTATGCCGTATTGACGAATCCCTACGACCCGAAAAATATGATAGAAACCTTATTGAAAGCAGTTGTTATGGATGAAAATGAAAGAAGGATACGTATGCAACGCCTATATGATACGGTTTCCCATTATGATATCGAATATTGGGGTAAAGACTTTGTTCGCGAACTGGAAAAGGCCTCAGGAAGCCGATAGCTTCGCTATAATCCTTGTGCTTTAGCCTCGTTCCAATAGACGTCCATCTCGGCCAGAGACATATTTTGGATTTTCTGGTTATTTTCCTTTGCACGATTCTCCAGATAGGTAAAACGGCGGACAAATTTTTTATTGGTACGTT
>JBEBVG010000219.1:0-4058 GCA_040392845.1 Sphingobacterium sp.
TCTTCGCCATCACAGATAGAGTCGGATTCAGCTTCTTCGGCTCTATCGAGGAAGTGATCAATAAGGATATGGTTGCCTGGCAGCGCGTGCAACAGATTAACGACAGCTTTTTCCAAGTCTTCGTCATTGATAACGATGCTCATGCCTTGCCCGCCCAAAACGTAGGAAGGACGAACCAATACAGGATAACCTACTTCGTTAGCCACTTTGATCGCTTCTTCCGCTGAAGTTGCAACGCCGTATTTAGGGTAGGGAATGTCTAATTCTTTTAGCAGATCAGAGAAGCTACCACGGTCTTCTGCAAGATCCATATTGGGGAATGAGGTTCCAATGATTTTGACACCTAGTTGCTCCAGGCGCTCGGCCATTTTCAATGCGGTCTGACCTCCTAGCTGAACAATAATACCTTCTGGTTTCTCCAGTTCGATAATCTCGCGTACATGCTCCCAGAAAACAGGTTCAAAGTATAACTTATCGGCCATATTAAAATCCGTAGAAACAGTTTCAGGATTACAGTTGACCATGATCGCTTCATAACCACATTCTTTGGCTGCTAATAGACCGTGAACACAAGAGTAATCAAACTCTATACCTTGACCAATGCGGTTTGGCCCCGAACCTAATACGATGATTTTCTTTTTATCGGATACGATAGACTCATTTTCGTCTTCAAAAGTCGAGTAGTAATAGGGGGTATGTGCAGGGAATTCGGCCGCACAGGTATCTACCATTTTATATACACGGTGAATACCTAGCTCCTTACGACGATCATAAACTTCGTCTTCCGTTACATTACCTAATAGCCAAGCAATTTGCTGATCCGAATAACCTTTTTGTTTCAGGGTCATAAAGAAATCGCGTGGAATATTAGATAACTGGTAGCGACGAAGTTCTTGTTCCAGCTGTACCAATTCCTGGATTTGTATCAAGAACCATTTATCAATAAGGGTTGCTTTGCGAATGGATTCCAAAGGAACACCTAACTCAAAAGCATCTTTGATATGGAAAAGCCGATCTGCACTTGGATGCTCAAGGCTATGCATAATCTCCTCCAGGTTGCGTAATTGGCGACCATCAGCCCCCAACCCTGCACGGCCTGTTTCTAAAGATTGTGCTGCTTTTTGCAGGGCTTCAATGAATGTACGGCCGATGGCCATTACCTCACCGACAGCTTTCATCTGCAATCCTAGCTCTTTGTTAGCACCTTTGAACTTATCAAAATTAAAGCGAGGGACTTTGACGATGACATAATCCAAGGTGGGTTCAAAGTAAGCCGAAGTTGTTTTGGTGATTTGATTTTGCAATTCATCCAAATTATAACCTATAGCTAATTTAGCGGCGATCTTAGCGATAGGATATCCTGTAGCTTTAGATGCAAGAGCTGAAGAACGCGATACACGAGGGTTGATTTCGATGGCGATAATCTCTTCGTTTTCAGGGTTTACTGAGAACTGTACGTTACACCCTCCAGCAAAAGTACCTATTGAGCGCATCATGCGGATAGCTTGATTGCGCATATCCTGATAACATTTATCTGATAGTGTCATCCCTGGAGCTACTGTTATGGAGTCTCCCGTGTGGATGCCCATTGGGTCGAAGTTCTCAATTGTACAGATAATGATGACATTATCGTTAGAATCGCGTAATAATTCTAATTCAAACTCTTTCCAGCCTAATACAGCTTGCTCGACCAAAACTTCGTGTGTGGGAGAGGCATGTAAACCTCTATTTAGGGCTGCATCAAACTCATCTTTATGATGGACGAAGCCGCCTCCTGTTCCACCCAAAGTATAAGAAGGGCGTATCACTAGCGGATAGCCGATTTCCTGCGCCGCTTCCTTACCTTCCAGAAATGAATTGGCAATTTTAGACTTTGCTACTCCTATTCCGATATCCACCATTAATTGACGAAACGCTTCGCGATTTTCCGTCTTTTCTATAGCTGCAACGTCTACACCAATAACTTGGATATTATATTTTTCCCAAATACCACGGTTGGAGGCTTCAATACACAGATTTAATGCTGTCTGTCCACCCATTGTGGGTAATACAGCATCAATTTGTTGCTCCTGAAGAATCTGCTCAATGCTTTCACAGGTTAGCGGTAGAAGGTAGACATGGTCCGCAACAACTTTGTCTGTCATGATCGTTGCGGGATTTGAGTTGATAATAGAGACCTCTATGCCTTCCTCTTTTAGAGATAAAGCAGCTTGAGAACCCGAATAATCAAACTCACATGCTTGTCCGATGATAATAGGGCCGGAGCCGATAATTAGAACGGAATTGATGGAGGAATTTCTAGGCATTATTTTTAATTCAAAAAGTTAAAATACTAGATTGTGTAATTTACAAAGCGGGGGAAATGCTTTTTTATGAAGTGATATTCCGACTGCTTTGTCGGAGTGCAAAGTTATAATTTTTATTTGGAAAAATAAAACAAAAGATACAGGATTGCACGCTAAAGCTTTTTTTATAAATTTGTTTGTGCTTCTCGGATGAACAGAGAAATAATATACATAATATTAAAACTAAACAGAAATGATGAAAAAATCTACTGGCCTTTTTATTATATTAGGCTCAATGGTTAGCATGACTCAAATTTCGTGCAATGGTGTCAATGACGGCAAGCAAAAAGAAGAGATTCATAATCCTGCTTCACAGACAATTCCGGAGGAAGCTGAAGGATTAATAGGTCGTTGGGATATTACGGTTGATAAAAATGGTAAGCAGGTGCCGTCATGGCTAGAAGTCAAGCTGTCGGGGTTTAATGTATTGGTAGGTGCATTTGTATCTGATGCCGGCAGTAGCAGGCCTGTTTCACATATCAAACTGAACCAAGGAAAATTTTCATTTGAAATCCCTCCACAGTGGGAAGGAGGAGAAGGAATGTTTATCATTCAGGGAGAACTTGTAGGGGAGGAACTAAAAGGTTCGATCCAGACGAATAAAGGGAATACTTTTGCTTTCACTGGAGTAAAAGCCCCTTATCTTGTAAGAACAGGTGATGTTGAGTGGGAGGACGCTGTCGAACTTTTTAATGGTAAAGATTTAACGGGCTGGACGACATCTTCGAACGATAATCAGTGGATTGTGAAGGATGGCATTTTGATTAACCAGAAAGCAGGGGCTAATTTGATCACGGAGCAAAAGTTTGAAGATTTTAAACTTATTGCAGAGTTTCGGTATGCTGAAGGTGGAAACTCAGGAATTTACTTGAGAGGTCGCTATGAAGTGCAGATCGAAGATTCGCCGAAGGATAGACACCCGGGCTCATTATATTTTGGAGGTGTATATGGCTTTTTGTCACCAAGTGAGTTGGCTACTTTAGGGCCAAATGAGTGGAATACATATGAAATCACATTACGTGGACGTATGGTTACAGTAGTCGCTAATGGAAAGACTGTTATCAATAATCAGGAAATACCTGGTATAACAGGAGGTGCATTAGATAGTAATGAAGGAGAACCGGGGCCAATTTATTTGCAAGGGGATCATACAGGAGTAGAATTTAGGAAGATTACAATTATTCCTGCAAAGTAAGGATGTTTTGCCGTCTGAATTGTGGTATATCTATTTCGATGTTATCACAATTCAGACTTTTTAGAATCCAATGACGACAACCACGATATCCTGATTTTGATGAGACGGGTAATACCGGATGATGGAGTTGTTTTCCTTATAATAACCTAACTCTTCGTAAACAAGTTCGCGGAGTATCCCCTTTCCCTTTCCGTGTATATATCTTATTTCTTGGTATCCCCAATATATTGCTGCATCTAATGTTTCCCGAAGTCGGCTTATGGATGCTGCAAGTAGCTCGTCACTATCATAATCTTCCCAATTGTCCAATAGAGCATTGGCATGTAAGTCTACTATTTTTGGTGGTTTGAGAAGAGTTTTATTCATTATACATTTTATCAGGGAATACAAAGATAGCTAAAATGTGAATATTGTTTTTATTTGTAGTTGACAAAAATGGTTTATATATTTGCCCACACAAAATAAAGGTGATACCTTTTCGGGGTGTAGCGTAGCCCGGTATCGCGCCACATTTGGGA
>JBEBVG010000220.1:0-4032 GCA_040392845.1 Sphingobacterium sp.
ATAGATCGGCCTGGTCCGAAGGCTTTTGGACTGACGCGCAATATAGGAGGAGCCTGAAAGCGTTTGAATTCGGCACGGTTTACCAGGTTTACAATACGTTGCACCAGTGGTTCTTCAAAACCATAATGAATAATCTCCTGGCCTGATTTCTCCAGTTCGATATATTGGTAAAGCACAGCGTCGAGGATATCATAAGGAGGAAGCGAATCCGAATCTTTCTGATCGGGTCGCAGCTCAGCTGATGGTGGCTTGACAATTGTGTTTACAGGGATGATTTCACGGTCTCTGTTGATATATTCAGCCAGCTGGAATACCTGTGTTTTGTATACATCGCCAATTACACTCAGCGAGCCAGCCATATCGCCATAGAGCGTACCGTAACCTACTGCTGCTTCACTTTTGTTGGATGTGTTCAATAAAATATGACCGAATTTGTTGGAAACAGCCATTAATAGTGTGCCGCGGATCCTCGCCTGGATGTTTTCTTCCGTTGTATCAGGTGCCAAGCCGGCAAACGGTATTTGTAAAGCACTGTCAAATGCATTTGCCACTTCCTGAATGGGCAGGATAATATGTTCGCAACCGGTGTTGTGCACCAGGTCGAGCGCATCTTTTACCGAATGGTCGCTGGAATAGACAGAGGGCATGAGCACCGCTAACACGTTTTCTGCACCTAATGCTTCAATCGCTAATGCGGCGACTACTGCTGAATCTATCCCTCCTGAAAGCCCTAATACCGCTTTTTTGAAACCTGATTTTGCAAAATAATCCTTTAGTCCCAATGCGAGTGCGTGATGGATCAGGGCAATATCCACGTCTTTATCGGTGGAAGAACGAGGTAGAGTGCTGGTTATATCTCCTCCCAGGAATTCGATACATTGGAAATCTTCTTCAAACTTGTGTAATTCAGCAATGATATTTCCCGACCGATCCAAGGCAAGCGAGCGTCCGTCGAAAATGATATCCGTATGTGCACCGACCTGATTGACATAGACTAATGGTGCATTTGCTTTGAGCACACTTCGCTGCAAGACATTTACTCTGTTGTCAAAATGAAGATAGGAAAAAGGGGAAGCTGCAATATTAATGATAAGATCAGGCTTTTCCAGCGCCAGTTCTTGTATCAAGTCGCCTACATACGAATTTTCCTGATCATCATCCCACAGATCCTCACATATTGTCAACGCTACCTTTAGCCCCTGGACAGTTATACAATGGATGTTTTTGTTCGGCTCGAAATAACGATATTCATCAAAAACATCATAATCCGGTAAGAGAGACTTGTAATAGGAAGTTACAACCTTACCTTTAGAAATATATACTGCAGCATTAAAGAGCGATTTTCCTTCTTGTTGTGTGTTATGAAGAGGCACTCCAATGATACAGTCTATGTGGAGGCAATGGGCCGCAATATCTTCTACGGCCCGTTGACAATGTTGGATGAAAATAGCATTTCGCAGTAGATCTTTGGCTGGATAACCACCTATCGCAAGTTCCGCAAAAACAATCAAATCGGCTTTTTCAAGTGTCGCTTTCTCAATTGCCGCGATCATTTTTTGTTGATTCGCTTCGAAATTGCCGATATGATAGTTTAGTTGCGCTAATGCTATTTTCATGGGTATGTGTTGTATATATTTATTTTTTAGAAAAATACGCCTACGTTGAGTGCAACAAACGATGTCTTCGGTTTACCATCTTTAATCGCCCTGGTGAAGCCGTTGTTAAACGACAGTCCGGTAAGTAAAGAAAGGTTGTCACTTAATCGCCATTCAGCACCACCACCTAACTGCAAGCCTAACCGAAACAGATCATCTCCGTCGATATCTTCTTTTTTAGTAGACCCTTCGAATTTCTCTTTGCCCGAAACCTTGAAGCCTGTTGTAAAACCAAACTGTCCATAAAAACGTCCAAGATCGTTTTCTTCACTTTTTAGTTTAACCGTGAGAGGGATGTCTACGTATTGCAATCTGATCAAATCTCTGGGACCCGATTTAGTCGCGTCAGCAGGATAGGTAGCTTTAGAAGAGATGGAGTTGATCAATAATCCCGTAGAGAAATAATAGTTCTTCGCAAACCCTAGATCAGCTAACAACCCGTAGGAGAAGCCCATTTTTGAGCCGGCCTCATAACTATCGTCGTTGTATCTATACCAGCCGATATTCGGATTGACCGATAGGCCTAAGCGAAAATTCTTTTCGTCAAGGCTGTTTCCACGTTGGTTCGTGTAGTAATCCTGGGCGGATACCGTAGTGCCAAATAAAACGGTAGCGGCAAGCGCTACAGGGACAAATAATTTTTTAGTAAAGTTGGCCATAGTCATTTTGTTTATTAAATTATACTTTTGTACGGATAATCGAAATTAAGTATTATGCTGTACTCTTCGTTACAAAAATACCTCTTTTTTTTAATACTGGTGATAAGCGCCTGTCAACGTTCAGCTACAATTTCGAGACCAAATATTTCAAATATCGAAGTACAGGTAGAAATTGAACGTTTTGATCAGGAGCTTGCCACCTTACAAGCACAGGATATTTTAGAAAAAAACAGAATATGGCAGGCGGAGTATATGTACTTTTATCCGGATTACATGATCAAAATTCTGGAAATAGGCTCGCCGAAAGATAGCCTGTATGTGCAGCATGTACTTTCCCAGGTACTTCAGAAGAAGGATTTTAAAGATCTGTCTGACGCAGTGGAAAAAGTATATCCGAATATGGACAAATACGAGGCAGCGCTGGAACAGGCGATGAAATATGTGAAATATTATTTTCCTGCATATCCTATTCCCCGCTTCATTGCCTTTGTCGGCGGCTTTGCGGTACAGACCCCTGTAGGGAACGACTATGTGGGTATAGGTTTAGATATGTTCCTTGGAGCTGATTCGGAATTTTATCCTGCATTGACCAAATCTATTCCACGTTATATTTCCCGACGGTTTACGCCAGAAAATATTGTCCCACGTGTGGTAGAAGCCATTTTAAGAGAAGATATCTACCCGCAGCATCATGGCGATGTGAATACATTGGCACATATGATTTATAACGGAAAAATCTTATATGCGCTGGATTGCTTATTGGATGTTCCCGATGTATATAAAATCGGTTATACGGAGCAGCAATTGAAATGGGCAAAACAGCATCAAGCGGATGTTTGGGCGTGGTTCATACAAGAGAACCTACTTTACAATACGGACTATCTGCGTATCCAGAAATATTTTACGGAAGCTCCCTTCACACCCGAGTTGGGGGAAAATAATGAATCTGCCCCCAAGTTAGGATCCTATATCGGGTGGATGATCGTACGACGATATATGGAAAAACATCCGGAGGTGAACCTAAAGGAACTGTTTATGCATGAGGATGCACAAGAAATACTCGAGGGATCAAAGTTTAAAGGGAAATAATCTCTATTCTTCGTCTGCTACCGTTCTGTTGTCCTGAATATCCAGCACGTCTATAATAAATTCTAATGGTGAATTTGCCGGAATGGGTCCATTAGCTGTGTTTTGGTATCCCCAGTACGAAGGTGTAATGATCCTGACCTTTGCTCCCTTTTGCAAGCCGTCGGTAAATAAGCCATCCAATTCATAATCTCCGATTGCGTTTGGAGCAAACGTGTAAACCCAAGCGGGTATAATGCTGCTGTTGAATGGGTAGTAGCTTGTTAAAGCCGAGGCTATCCGCATATTAACGCCGGTGTCCGCTTCAAATTTGTCAAAGACAGTTCCACTGAGTAATTTGCCTTGATATTTAACGCGCGTATGGAACCAAAGGTACCTGGCATTTAAAGTATCCTTAAGCTTGTAAGTGTAGCTTCCGGGTTCGCCCTCTTCCATCAGCTCATACCAGATACCTGTCTTCTCGTCGCGTGTTGCAGCTATGCCGTTTGCCGTGACATAATCTCGGATGGCGATAGAATCAAGCCGGAATTGTTCATTGGGATCGAAGTTGTCAAGATCATTATCCATACAAGACGCTAGTATCAACGCACCTATACAACCCATTAATAGTGTTTTCATTAAATTTTTCATGG
>JBEBVG010000221.1:0-4024 GCA_040392845.1 Sphingobacterium sp.
CTAAGTGATCCAATGCAAGTGGACGCCCCACGGATTGGGGCCTCCACTTGATTTTTACTATCCCACAAAACCCGACCTAGAAAAAAATTATATACAATGAAAGAAATAGTAAAAGAACACCCCCTGCGACCCATTATCCTCCGCTTTGACCTCACCAAAAAAGCACCGGACTTCGAAAAGGAAGGGCTGGAAGCCTATTACAGGATGCACGACAGCACCTGGGACACACGAATGAAATTATTACAGC
Source organism: Sphingobacterium sp. (assembly GCA_040392845.1). Taxonomy (GTDB): domain Bacteria; phylum Bacteroidota; class Bacteroidia; order Sphingobacteriales; family Sphingobacteriaceae; genus Sphingobacterium. The sequence goes on from JBEBVG010000221.1 coordinate 248, forward strand.
ATAAAGATGAGCTGCAACAACTCCAATGGCGCATTGACGAGCTGGGAGCACAGCTGCTGCCTATGGAGCACGACCTGCAATTGCTGGAATTTGCGGTGCAATTGAGAGATGTAAATGACACCCCTATGCCCAAAACAACCGGCACTTTTTCGATCAATTATGGTGACTTCTCAGAAAAGGTAAGAGCGCACAATAAGGCGATGATAGATTTCTATCCGGCGATCCGTGGAGCCTGGGACTGGTTTGACGCCTACGCCGATTTTATCTACGAAAAAGAAAGCTGGATCGAGGAAGATGTCTATATTTCACTGCACGAGATCTACCAACACTATGAAGAGGTCAGTGTAGATATTGTGGCATTGGACCGTGACGAACAGGAATTCTATGGCGTATATGCCGAGGTCCAGAAAATCCAAACGGATTATTTCGACTACGGCAATGAGGTTTTCGATGCTTATGGAACATTACATAGCCGGGCAACGGCATTCTATCACCGTGCGGAACAGGTGGATGAACGGGCATGGAAAGATTTCGAAAAGATTAAACCGTCGTCCGATTAACAGACTTCTCTCTCCTTCTTCATGATAAATGTGTCATGCAGGACGACCGAGGGAGTGTTCGAATAAAGCTGCGCCACATCGAAAAGCTCGGTCTCGGCTACACGTGTTGCCACGGATAGCTTTACCTCCTGACAGTAGGGTTCGAAAGTCGCTAACACCCGCTCTACCGTATTATTTTCACCCGAAAGATGTCCTAAGATAAGATGTTTCAGCCTGTCGGTCTTGTTTTCCAGGAAAAGCTCCAAGGCTATCTTATTCGAAATATGCCCCCAACCGCTACGGATACGGTTTTTCAGGTAGAAAGAGTATCGTCCTCTTTCGAGCATCTCTTCGTCATAATTACTCTCCAGCAGGAGAACGTCTGTATGTTGGAGGACATGTTTCACATTTGCACATCCCCTACCCAGGTCGGTCAGTATACCGATATTTATCTGTCCATCAGTGACCACAAAACTACAAGGTTCCTGCGCATCGTGATATTTTGGGATACCCAACACCTTCAGCTTGCCCACACCGACATTGGCATTCGCCGGAATGAAATGCACCAGGTGGCCGGGTAGATGAAGACGGGAGCCCCTGTAGGTGCCTTCCGTAAGATATACTGGAATCTGGTAACGTTTGCAGAATACAGAAAGCCCCTTGATATGATCGGTATGTTCGTGCGTAATAAAAATAGCATTGATCGTGGCCGGATGAATACCCAGATTAGCCATGCGAAGTTCCACGTGTTTGGTATTGATGCCTACGTCGATCAATACCGCATCACCGCCTTTAGCGACATAATAACAGTTTCCATTACTTCCTGAGGCTAGTGCACAATATTTCATTTATCGTATCTTTTGGTTCGAGTTAGTCCGTTATATTCCGTCGCCGTACGAAAAAGATTTGTTGATCGTTACAGGTAGTTTCCCAATTGGTTTGATCTGCTTCAGCAATACCTTCAATGCAGCTCGCTGCATAAAATTATCATTTTGATAAGCCATCACGACGGAGCTACTACGTCCTACATCCACATTATCGAGTACATAAGGATTTGCAAACAATACAGAGACTGTTCGCCGCCCGGCTAACTTGTCGATAAATTCCCTGGCTGGCTTTTGTATATCGAGCTCACTCCGTGGCCTGGATCTGTTATCATGAATAGCCAGTATAATCTGTTTATGATCACGCACCTCTTTCAACAGCTCCCCGAGCTGTTCTTCCGTCTCTAACCCGGTGATATAGAAATTCTTCGAATCACGTAACTGTAAAGCCAGCCCTTTTTCAAAATCCTGTGCCTGCGAAATGCCGACACTCACTACAGCTGTATTATGCTGTGCATTAAACCGCAGTATACCTTTGTCCGAACGAAGTAACGTAACAGCCGCATCGGCCATACGCTGAATTAAGGACTTCGTTGCTGGTCTGTTAAGATCGTCGACCAGGCGGTATCTATTGACAGGTCTATACTGATGGAGTCCCAACCAATATTTTGCAGCCAGCACCTTCTTTACCCGGGCATCAATGTCGCTTTGTTTCAGACGCCCTGTTTTTATCGATTGTTCGACCAGGGAGATGGCTCTGGCACTATTTTCCGATAGCTCTAACAAATCATTTCCGGCTTCAATAGCCCTTACATCCGCTTCGCCACGGGGGAAAAACTTTGTCACGCCTTTCATATCCATGGCGTCAGTAACAGCGAGTCCTCTGAAACCCATTTCGCCCCTTAATATGTCCGTAACAACCTTCTTTGAGATAGATGAAGGCAGGTTGCGCGTAGCATCGAGCGCTGGAATATGCATATGTGCTACCATGACGGCGGAAGCACCGGATTGGATCAATTCTTTGAAAGGATACATCTCGAGCGATTGCAATCTTTCCCGCGAAAAATTCAGCTGAGGAAGGTCATAATGGGAGTCAACATCCGTGTCTCCGTGCCCGGGGAAATGCTTCAGTGAGGCTATAATTCCCCCGTCAATCATACCTTTCATATACATTGTGCCTTTATTGGTCACGTTGAACTTATTATCTCCAAAAGAACGGAAATTAATGACCGGATTCTTAGGGTTGTTGTTGATATCGACGACAGGCGCAAAATTAAAATGCATACCCATTCTTAAAAAGTCTTTGGCAACCTCTCTCCCCATGTCATACAATAGACGATTGTCCTGTATAGCACCCAGCGTCATCTGATAGGGGAAAGAAAGGGTAGAATCTGGCAGACGCATACCCAAGCCCCACTCGCCATCAAAGGTAATTAACAAAGGAACCTTTGTCAGCTTCTGGTAACGGTTGAACATATCGACATGGCGTACCGGCCCGCCCTGAAATACAACCAATCCACCCAACTGCTCTTGCTCGATGACCTTCGCCACAGAGTCTATATATCGATCGCCCAAATTCGTATGGGCTCTTACGAGGAAAAGCTGTGCTATACGCTCTTTGGGCGTAAGCTTCGCAAATACAGAATCAACCCAACCGTGCTGTTGATTGATAAAATTGACAAAATCTGGTTTCGTTTGTGCCTTTATACTTCCGCTGATCGCGACACACAAGAAAGTTAACAGGAATAATCTATGCATAATTCTATAAAAATATCTTCCCCTACTGGAGATTATACTTGCCTTCCAATAAGGATACCACCTCCTTCGAATGCTCCAACTCACCACAAGCCTCTTTCTTCCAAAGCATGTCGATAACAAGCAGAAGAAACTCCGTTTCCATTTCAGGTTTGCTGTAGCCCAATTCGGTGAAAGCTCTTAAAAGGACTGGCTGCACAGGCTTGATAAATTGATCGTGCTGTAATTTCGAAAAAGGCATATGAGACAAACGTCTTTGCATTTTCCAGAATATCGGGTTTTCCGTAACAAGCTTATGCGGTAATGAAATCATATTCCTTAGAAAATCCTTTGCATTTTTATAGGTGATCATGCCCCGGTGATCCTGCAAAACACGCCTGTACCCTGCTTTAATCAGGTGGGTCAGTAAGGCATCCTTATTTCCAAAATGTTTGAAAATAAGGGCTTCGGACACTCCGGCATGAATGGCAATTTCTTTTGTTGAGGTGTCCGAATAACCCTTTTCTGCAAACAAATTCAAAGCGGATTGCAAAATTTTTTCTTTTCGACTATATGTATCCTCTTTCATACCTCTACAAATATATCTATTTTTCTAATCACCTGCTTTGTATCATTTTCAACATATATATGCGGCAGTTCTATAAATTCAGTATACTTAC
>JBEBVG010000222.1:0-4019 GCA_040392845.1 Sphingobacterium sp.
AAACTTACAAAAAACAACTGACTAGAGCAGCTTTGCGATGCTGACGGTATGATGGCCAGTGACGAGCTTTATCGAGGTATACCCCTCTTTATGCCAGACCGCATCTGGCCGGAGAAGTTCCTTTCCGAGTGGTTTGCCATTTAATACTATCTTACCTTTCTCCTTTAGCCTTACGATAGCTTCCGTGCCATGAGGCACGTCTATATACAACGTAAATCCATTGTTTCGATTTTCAAAAGAAGAGCTAATGGTGCCACGAATTGTTGGGAATGCTAGTTTTCCCGATGTAAAAGATGCCGGAGAAGGTTCGACTAAAAATGTCTTATAGCCAGCCTCTAAAGGCTTGATACCGAAAAGGTTTTGCGATAGTACAATTTGTGCCCCGCCACTCCAGGCATGGTTGGTCGTGCCACCACCGAAGCCGTTTTTACCAATTCCCCAACCTTCGAACAAAGTTGTATGGTTGCTGTCGTTTACCATTTCCCAAAATCGCTTTTTTGTTCGTGCTAAGGCGTATTCTCCTTCACCTATCATAAAGAGAGCCTCCATGACATACTTTTCCATATAAGGACTAGCATGAAATTGTTTTTTGAGTACGTCGAATATGCGTGGGTACTTGGCGCTATCAGCAATACCTGAGATGACCGCCAAGGCCTGCACACGGTCGTCCGTCTGCGCATGATAGGTCGGATGACGGTAGGCATATCCATTCCAACATTTATTATAGCCTTCTTGTACAGCGTGCATTATTTCCCGATATGCTGCTGCATCGTTCGAGTAGCCTAGGACATCGGCCATTTCCGCAGCACCACGCAGCGCCAGATGGTGCCATCCTGCTATGATCAGGTGCATATCTTTGTTCTCTCCCCAGTCTCCCCAAAACCATCCCCCCTTACGCAGTTCCGTTAGACCGGTGTCGTCCGTTTGCCATAAGGCCAGGTATCGTTTTACAGCAGGATATACCTCTTTGAGCAATTCCAGGTCACCCGTATTCATATAATAATTCCAAAAGCCATAGTAGCCTACGCTCGCCAGCATTTGTCCGGGCAGCTCATCCTTGTAGTTTCCCGGTATAGGGGAGTACAAGACACCCTCAGGACGTTGCCAGTTTACCAGCTCGCGCATGGCCTTTGCCATCAGCGCATGCGCCGATGTAGAATAGGTGTAGAAGCTCTGACCCATCATTAGTACGACATCCCCCCACCATTGGGCCCGCTCGCGGTCCGGGCAGTCGAAATAATTATCCCGCATGTTGACATACAAGGTACGGAGGGCCTTCTTCCAAAAGGTGTTATAGAAGTCGTCGCTACTTTCGAAGAAACCCTCAGGGGCTGTATCATAGCCTGTTTCCCGGTACTTTACGGAAATGACATGTACGTTCGACGGCAGAGTAAGTATAATTTTCTGTCCATTCAGCCAGCCCAGTGATTCATATTGCTGATCCCCTTTCCGGCTGATATATTCGGCTCGTAGGTTATCTGTACCCCCCGCCTGGCTGTGATCCGTGGCGATAGCTACCCGATTGCCACCCTCCGCATCCTGTATTGCGATGACAGGTGTCATTTGCATATTGTAGGGCAGGTAGGCAACGATGGTGTCCATATGTGGTCCTGTACGTCGTTCAAAGGGAGCCTCCTGTACTCCAAAGTCTTTCCATTGGGGAATCGGGCGTTCGATAAGAGTATTCCAAGGAGCGTCTCCCTCACGACCGATTTTGACGGCCTTGTTAAAATTTTCCAATACAGCTAAAGGTGCGTCCTGCCAACCGGCAATATCCCGCCGGGCATCAAACCGTATATTGGACTCCGGAAGCCGGTAGTTTGGTGCAGTACCATCTGCTGTGCCGTAGGCCGGGTGGATGCGGCATAACCATGTACTGTCGCTGTAGATGCTTTGCTTACCTAAGTCCATGTGAAAAAGCAATCCTGCACGTCCGCTGTCTTTATGGGAGAAGCCGTCTTTTCCGAAATACCAGACCAAAACCGCGATGCGATTAAGACCTTTCCGTAGGTAAGGGGCAAGGTTTACTTTGTCGTAGTACGTGTCTCGGGGATTGGGACCACGTTTGAGTCCTCCTTCAAAGACTACCAGGCTACCATTAATCCAAAGCCAATATTTTGTATCCGTAGCGATAATCGTCGACACTTCATTAGGGACTTTGTCGAGTGTCACATCACGCCGAAAAGCTGTCCAAGTATTCGGCTGTTGAACCTCCTTCCCGGCAGAAGCGATCCAATAAGCGCTCCCATCCCTTTCATTTGCCCGAAGGGAAAAAGAGGTTATTAAAACTACTGTCCATAAAATCACTAATGCGTCAATCGATTTTTGCATATTTTTAGTGTGCATTGATTAAAATGTTCTTCCGTCCACGCCGAAAATAGGTTTGTCCGTCTTTGGTTCCGTCGAATAATACTGTATAGCATTATCGTTCATTTTCGGATAGAAATTTTTGATCAACCGGATCATTTCAGCTCCCGCCAAAAGTTCCGGACCATAACCATGAGCCGCATAAACATGTACCGGCCGATGATGATAAAATGCCGGATCAAAAGCCATTCCAGTGCCTACGCAAGTGCCTTCTACCTGCCCTTGTGGTGTAATTTTTGAAGCAACGGCACTCCATCCCAGCTGAGCGACGGGACCGTATGATATAGGATCCAACCAACCGCTATTGATACCGCGGGCAATACAATATACAAATATCGCCGTTGCTGATGTTTCCAGATAAGAATCGTTCCTGTCTAATAATTGATGCCAAAAACCGGTTCCAGATTGATACGAAGTGATACCTTTGACATGCATTTTGTAAAGATCCAGAATATAATCCCTTTCCGGATGATCGTCAGGTAATACATCAAGTACTTCTGTCAATGTCAGCAAAGCCCATCCATTGGCACGTCCCCAATGAAATGCCGGATGGCTGTCTGCAGCTTCGACCCAACCGTGCATATACAGTCCCTTGCCGGCAACAAACATACGTTGTGAAAACTGTCTTATCTGGCGTGCAGCTTCATCGAAATAACGCCTTTCCCCCATGTATGCACCCATCTGCGCCAGGGCGGGAATGCCCATGTACATGTCGTCCAGCCATAATGTATTCGCTTGAGGACGCATGCGGGCAAAAGTGCCATCGGCTAATCGGTATTCTTCGTTCTCAATATAATCCATATAGTTATGAATCAGCACATCGTAATCCTTGTGGGCAGATATACGGCTCAGCTTGATCATAGCCGCACACATAGCCCCCGAGTCGTCCAAAGCTTCGGGATTTACCACCTGTCGCATTTGCTTGTCAGCAACATTATGTTCCTCCATCAGCCTGGAAAAGTAAGGAGCCATGTCGGACAAAAATTGAAAGCGTTTTGTCACATATTCCTGATATCTCGCGTCATCTGTGGCGCGAGCCACTTCCATCATGCCTGTATATGTCACGCCCCACTCATAACTAGCCAGGCGAAAGTCTCCCTGTTCCAGTTGAGCATTTTGGTTAATATTTGTATAGTCGGTGATTTCTTTCCCCGACACCTTGTCTATTACGCGCGTCGGTGTTGCTTTATCCAGGTAGCCAAAGATCCTGTCCAGGTTTTGTTCGATCTCATCCACACTCCACGCTTTGTAGGGAACACTGTAATCTGGTGCCAGCAGATGCAAGGGTGTGTTTGAATCATTTACAGCAGCTTGTTGTGTGGCGGTTTGTCGGCAGGCGACCATTCCTAAAACCGATACAGTTCCAATCAATAAGTAGAATTTTCTCATCTTAATTTACCATATTTACAAGAGGTTATCGGTACGAATATATAGAAACCCTCACCCAAATCCGTCATGAACTATCCTGTGTAAACTTAGAAGGAGGGGCAGGAAAGTACGGGTTGCAGACACTGCTTATCTTAAGTATGTTTGATATTCTGGTCAATTGTATAATATACCGAAATGAGAAAAAAGATCCTGTTAGATAAAAAAGTGGTACTAGCTCTGACGATAATTCTAGTCAGTATATCAATTTCATTGGCGCAACAAGA
>JBEBVG010000223.1:0-3991 GCA_040392845.1 Sphingobacterium sp.
ATGGATTTTCTGGCTGCACATGGTACGCGCTTTACGGAAGCTTACTGTGCACAACCGTTGTGTACTCCGTCACGCTCCTCTATTTTTAGTGGCGTCATGCCCAGTACCAACGGTTTTGTTGGCAATTACTCCGAGGAGGATGGGCAATGGCCGGACTCGTTGCTGGTTATGGGGAAAATATTTAGGGATGCGGGTTATAAAACGGGCTATGTCGGAAAATGGCATCTTCCTTTGCCTCAAACCAAGATTGGCCAACATGGGTTTGAATATATCCACAATACGTGGACCGGCGATTTTATGGATGCGGCGAACCCCGCCTACTGTGCGCGGTTTATGAAAGAAAACAAAGACAAACCCTTTTTATTGGTTGCTTCTTTTCTCAATCCACATGACATCTGTGAATGGGCGAGAAATGATTTCTTAAAAATGGACTTTATAGATCAGCCGCCAGCGCCGGAATTATGCCCGGTGTTGCCCTATAACTGGAAAATTTCACCGCATGAGCCGCCGATTATCCGTGAACAGCAAAAAGTAAATCCAAGGACATATCCGTCGACAAATTGGGAGGCAGGCAGATGGAGGCAATATCGATGGGCATATAATAGGCTGGTAGAGAAAGTTGATGGATACGTACAAATGATTCTGGATGGGCTTAAGAAATATGGTTTAGAGGAAAATACAATTATTATCTTCACAAGCGATCACGGTGATGGCTACGCGGCACATCAATGGAATCAAAAACAGGTATTGTACCAGGAGTCGGCGAAGGTTCCTTTTATTCTATCAAAGATAGGTTCTTTCCAACCGCAGGTCAACAATAACCTGATCTGCAATGGTACGGATATCATGACGACGATTTGTTCGTATGCGGGGATAAAAGCTCCCGCTTACCTGCAAGGAGCGGATGTGAAGAAAGTCATGGATAACCCGGGACATCGTTTGCGGGATACCTTAGTCATTGAAACGGATTTTGCGGATAATACTGTGCTGCTGGGGATTCGTGGACGGGCTGTGATTACGCATCAGTATAAATATATTGTGTATGATAAGGGCGATTTCCGGGAACAGTTGTTTGATCTGGAGAAAGATCCCGGAGAGACAATGAATCTGGTGGTGGATGCGAAATATAAAACCGAGTTAAAGAATATGCGTGATTACCTCAAAGCGTATACCCGTAGAAGTGGCGATTCATTTATTCCGTAAAAATTCGGCTATAATACAGATTTTCAGTGTGATAAATCATTCCGAAATATTAAATTTGCGGACGAACGAATAGAGAGAGTAAGAGTGATCGGGAAGCATAGGAAATAGAAAGGTTATTAACGATGAAAAGAGATTTGAGACTGTTGATGAATATAATATCCTGGATGTATATCCTATGTCCCGTTACACTTTCGGCACAGCTCAATCATGAGCTTAAACATCAATTCAAAACCATATCTATCGAGCAAGGGCTCTCCCAAAGTACGGTATATACAATCATACAAGATCGGTTAGGTTTTATATGGATGGGCACGCAAGACGGCCTTAACCGTTATGATGGCCGGACTTTCCAGGTATATCGCCCGCTAAAAAGCAATTCAACCTCTGTTGCGTCATCTTATATAAGAAGTTTGTTTGTAGACCGTATGGGCGTATTATGGGTTGGTGGCAATCGGGGAATAAGCGCGTTTGACCATGTGAAGGAAACGTTTCACAACTATGCGTTAAAAGTGAAACCAGGTGAATGGTTTGTCTCATCGATTCAGGAAGATGAAGCTGGCACGATATGGCTGGCAACTAGTGGGGGTGAGTTGTATCGATTTGACAGGGAGCAGCAACAGTTTCAACAAGTAGATGTTCAGGCAGCTCATGCAGATATCGGGAGCATCTGGCATATTGCCAAAATAGGTAAGCAATTTTTGTTGGGGACAGACATAGGTGTTTTTCAATTCGATCCCTCCACAAGGAAGATAAGCCGCCATGCAATAAACAGGAAAGTAAAGATCAATTATATTTTCGTCGATGACGATTATATATGGGCGGGGACGGAAGGAGAAGGTTTGTTAGAATACAATCGCACAACGCATACTTTAAGGTCCTACCGCCACGTTTTAGGTTTAGCATTGACAAGCTTAGCGGACAATGATGTCCGGAGCCTCTGTAAGGATGAAGAAGGCAATCTATGGATTGGTACCTTCAAAGGCCTATCCATCCTGGATGTCAATAAAGCGACCATCCAGAACTATTTTCAACAATATTCAGTACCTCATACATTAAGTCAAAATTCGGTTCGCTATATTTTTCGGGATAAGCAAAATGGCATGTGGATGGGCACCTACTATGGAGGTGTTTCCTATCATCACAGCGATGATGTCCGATTTAATTTTCTCAATAGGAATACGGGTAGTTTGTCCTTAAACGACAATGTCGTGAATGTCATCCAGGAAGATGTACATAAAAATATATGGATAGGTACCAACGATAAGGGATTGAATTTTTGGGATCGGGAGAAAGGAGAGGTAAGACATTTTTCACACAGTGAAGGTGACTTAAGTTCACTTGGTTCCAATAATATTAAAGCTATCGCCTTCGATGATGCGGGAAATGTATTGATCGGAACCCATAATGCAGGATTAAGCTTGTTTAATCCGAAGACAAGAAAAACCTTGATATTCCGGCATGATCCCGAAGATGGTGCTTCTATAGCGGGCGACATGGTCTATGCATTGCTGAAAGATAAAGCGGGTCGTATTTGGGTTGGTACGCGGTCTGGTTTAGATAGGTTTAATGATGCTACCGACAAGTTCTCACATCTATATCTGGATAAAAATGGCGTGAGGCTTTCATCAGACGAGATCACTACATTAATGGAAGATAGTAAGGGTAGGATCTGGATAGGCACGACGAATGGTGTGAATATCTTAGATCCCGATCAGCTTGTCTTTGATGTTTTTCCGGGATCCCACCTGAGCAATGATGTGGTGACGTCGATCGCGGAAGATAAAAAGGGCCGTGTCTGGATAGCGACGCGTGATGGTCTTAATCAATATGAAGAAAAAAGTAAATCTTTTATTGTACCGAATGGGGAGAAAAATACACTTCAAGGTATTATTTATAGCATAATAAGCGATGAGGAGGGCTATTTATGGCTTTCAACGTCCAAAAACTTACTTCGTTTTGATCCAGACAACATGCTGTACCAACAGTTTGATATGAAAGATGGTCTACAGATAAGCCAGTTTAATTTATCAGCTGTAGCGAAGACAACAGATGGTATGTTGTTATTTGGTGGTATCAACGGATTGACATTCTTCTACCCAAAAGAAGTAACACCTCAAAAGTTGAACCTGCAGCTTACATTTACTGGCCTGGAAGTACTGAATAACCCGGTCTTTGCAGGTGATGCTCATGGAATTTTAGAGCAACATATCGACCAGCAAAAGCAATTAAAGCTGGATCATGACCATCGACAATTTACGATATACTTTAATACTTTTGACTATATCTCTCCTAACAAGATCAGATATCGTTATAAACTGGAGGGTTATGACAACGATTGGTTAGAAGCTGCCGATGTGCCAAGCGCTACCTATACCAATCTAAAGGCAGGGTCATACACATTTAGGGTCACGGCAATAGGGCCGTTAGGAGAAAGCAGTCCTGAGCGCGTAATCGATATCAAAGTATTGCCACCCTGGTGGAAGAGCGATTGGTTTTTTCTGATTATAGGGATCTGTTGCGCCGCAGGTATATATATAGCTTATTTGGTTATTACGGAGCGGTTGCGAACTTTGCATCAACTGAAGATGGAGCGCCTGCAAAGAGAGTTTACAACCAACAAATTAAATTTGGAACGTGTGGAACGGGAAAAAATCGATTCAATTAATCAAATGAAGACTGATTTTTTTACAAATATTTCACATGAATTCCGTACGCCTCTTACGCTGCTCATATCGCCTTTAGAAGAGCTTATCGGTCAGGAAGTATCCGAAAAAACGATAAAGAAATA
>JBEBVG010000224.1:0-3976 GCA_040392845.1 Sphingobacterium sp.
ATAAGTCCTATCAATATTAAGGTAAGCTCCATAGATCCGTATAGTGTGTTAAAATATTCCCGAATCTAAGTATTTTAATTTTAACGCACTATTTCATTTACGGTCTTTTTAAGTATGGACAAGGCTGTTGACATTTCCTCGTTGGTGAGATGCCCAAAACCTAAACGAATAGCTGTCGTCTTACGATTTTGATAAAGTATATTTTTAGGAATAAAAAGATCGTTCTTCCGGCATTGGCTCGCCAGACGCATCAGGGAGATAGGTCTTTTCCACTCCAGCCATAATGCCAGTCCGCCACTAGGTTTTTGGTAAGTTACCAGGTCGCCAAACTGTTTATCCAGATAGTCACATACATGGTCACGTCGCTCACGATAGGTCTTTAGTGATTTTTTGAGAAAACGGTGAATATCGCCTTCCTCGATCATCTCGCCCAATACCTGTTCCAACAGCATATCACCCTGATGATCGATCATGCCGATATATTTCTGCAGCTCATTCATCAAGTTTAGCGGAGCTACAACAAAGCCCGTACGGAAATTCGGTGCGAGCGATTTGCCGAATGTACCGATATAGATCACCATACCATGGAGATCCGCACTGGCCATCGGCATGGCAATACCTTTTTCGTATTGAAAATCATAGTCATAATCATCCTCCACAATGACAAAACCATGTTCTTCCGCCAGTTTAAGCAGTGCCATCCGTCTTTCGGCACTAAGCGTAACAGTCGTCGGATAATGATGGTGTGGCGTAATATATACAAGACGAACTTTCTTAGATTTTAATTTGTCGTGAATAGCTTCGGGCTGTATTCCCTCTTCATCAAGTGGTATTGTTTCGATGCGGGCACCTGCATCCTGAAAAATCATATTCGCCGTAAAGTTGCTCCATGCGGCAACGAGAACGAGGTCGTCGGGTTTCAGAAGCAATTTAGCAATAAGATAAAGGCTCATTTCAGTACCCCTTGTGATCAATATATTATCGCCGGAAATATGTAGCCCGCGCGAATAATTCAGGTAATTGCTCAGTTGTTCCCTGAAATACACACTCCCTGCATAGTTTGCATGTTCGTATTTCCGACGTGTACTTTTCCTTTTCATAGATGCAGAATACAGACTCGACAAGTGATTAAACTGGATCAATCGTACATCGGGTGTTCCGTCATTGAATTGGAGCGGCATAGATGCATATTCAAAAGGACTTGTCAATATCTGTGAAACTGTAAAATGAAAACCCGTTTTTTCAGGATATTTTGCCAGCGATACCGAACCCCCATAAGGCCGTTGCTTCTTTACCTGATCGTTGTTGATCACAAATGTACCCTTGTTGCGTACCGATTCTATCCATCCCTGTGCTTCCAATTCCTGGTAAGCATTGACGATAGTTTGCCGATGTACTCCTAAAAGGTCACTCAGCGTACGTGTGCCAGCGAGCTTGGTGCCTAATGGAAGATAGCCCCGTTGTATCGCGTTGACCAACTGTTGAGCTAATTGCAGGTATATTGCCGTAGGATGATTACGGTCAAGTTTAATAAAATTTAAAAACGGAACTTCAGCCGGACTACTCATATTCTCAAAAGTGGACTATCTATATGTGCCGGAAAGATACGAGTTTTGCAGAAAATTTTATGTTTAAATCATTTTGTATAATTTATGTGTAGAAAATTGATCTTTTTGGGAATATTTGTAATTCCCGTTGTAGGTTCAGCACAACTGCTGTCTTCGGATACCGCAGTCCTATCCGAAATCGTCATTTCCGAAAACAGGCTGCAAATACCATTTAATAAAACCAGCCGAAATATTCAGGTTATTACGAAACAAGAGATACAGCAACTGTCCGTGAAATCCATCAACGAAGCATTAGCTTTTATCGGTGGTGTAGACATACGTCAACGTGGCCCTTTCGGTACCCAGACTGATGTTGGTATTGATGGAGGGAGTTTTGAGCAGACGCTGATTTTATTGAATGGTGTTAAGATTTCAGATGCACAGACGGCACACCATTCGATGAATATACCGGTACCTCTGGATGCTGTCGAACGTATCGAAGTATTGCGGGGTCCGGCGGCACGTATTTATGGTATTAATGCCCTGACAGGTGCAATCAATATCATTACTACAAACCAGGAAAGCGACTCTTTCTCTGTACATACGCAAGTCGGATCTGCGCTTCAGGAAAAAGAAGCTGGTGATGGAAACGGGATTTATGGAGGAGGGAGTTTGCAGCTTGTCGCGAATGTCGGCAGTACATCTTTCCAGAATCTGTTGACGGTATCTCAGGATCTTTCTAACGGGCAACGGTATAACACGGCTTCCAATAACCGGAGAGCTTTCTACCAGGCCAATCTGGATATCGATGAACGTAACAGTGTCACATGGATGGCGGGAAGTATACATAATACGTTCGGTGCCAATGGCTATTATGCCGCTCCCCATGATATTGAATCGCAGGAAATTGTGAATACATCACTTGCGAGTGTTGGATCCAGTCACCAGTTTAGCGAACGTTTTGTATTGAAGCCACGTGTGAGTTATCGCTACAACGAAGATGATTTTCGCCTATACCGGGATGACCTCAGCAAGGGGCGGTCGGAGCATAGTACAGCTATTCTCTCTGCCGAGCTGAACAGTACATTATATTCGACCATTGGTGATTTTGGATTTGGCCTGGAGACACGTTCCGAGAAAATAGAAAGCACCAATATGGGCAATCACCACCGGGACAATCATGGTGCTTATGCAGAATATAGTACTGATGCACTACGAAATGTGCTGTTGAATGTAGGAGCCTATATCAACTATAACACCGACTATGGCTGGCAGGCCTTTCCCGGAGTAGACGTAGCTTACTTGTTCCATCCTTCGTGGAAGCTGGCATTTAATATCGGGTCGAGCCAACGTATTCCATCTTTTACCGATTTATATCTCAATCAAGGCACTAATATCGGCAATCGTGATCTCAAGTCTGAAAATGCCTGGCAATATGAAGCCTCGCTACAGTATCATACGGGCAATATACGGGTGCAGACCGGTTATTTCTACCGGAATATAGCCGAATATATTGACTGGATCAGGGAAGACGCAGCCAGTCCTTATCAGCCGCATAATTTTGGAGAGAATAGGGTACAGGGGTTCCACATAGGTATAGGACAGCATTTCAAAATCAACGAGCAAAGTGCATTCAGCTACCAGGGCAGCTACCACTATCTGGCACCAAAGGATCTTACCTATGCCGACGGCATTACGTCAAAATATATATTGGAAAGTCTGAAACATCAAGCTATCCTGCGCCTGGCTTATCAACATAACGTATGGCACATTTCATCAGGCAACAGGTTTGTCAAGCGAGAACTGAAGAACGGCTATTTTCTAACGGATATCCGTGTAGCATATCGACAAAAGGAACTCAATCTATATGCCGATATCACGAATATATTAAATCAGTCTTATGTCGAAACAGCAGCAGTCCCGCTACCCGGCAGATGGTTTTCATTAGGGGTTCAGTATACCTTCGGATTTTCGAGGAGATCCGTGACACAACCGAGCACTTCAAATTCGCTGCAGCCATCTTCCAGCATAGAAAAGGTCAGATAAGCCGCATAGATTTCGCTACTGAAGAGGATATGTTTATCCTCAACAATTGTGTCGATAATCTCGTCGCGAATATCGAAGCCAATATGTTGAAGTTCATTGTGGAGATTTGTCGATATAGTCTCGTGACATTCACCACAGGCAAATCCCACAATGATATGCAATACTAATGTATCAAATACATCCGGTTGTAAGTTCTTGAATTTGTTGGAATAAAGCGCATAGTCGAACCGCTGTTTGGCACTAGTGACAATTTTATCCCAAATAAGAAATTCTGTCTTCGTTTGCATAGCAGATAGTTTATAACGGTAACGTAAATATAATAAAAAAATTCTAACAGGCTGTTCATCTTTCAAAAAAAATATGGATATTGTTTGGATTAAACT
>JBEBVG010000225.1:0-3948 GCA_040392845.1 Sphingobacterium sp.
AAAAAACAAAATTTTATAAATATCAGGGAGCCGGAAACGACTTTATCTTAATCGACAACAGAACAGGGGATTTTAACGGTAAGAACACCGATTTAATCAAACAATTGTGCGATAGAAGATTTGGTATAGGTGCAGACGGACTTATGCTCCTTCAAGATACGGAAAATTTTGACTTTGAAATGCTCTACTATAATGCAGATGGTAACGAAGGTTCGATGTGTGGCAATGGGGGACGTTGTATAGTCGCTTTTGCGAGGGATCTCGGAATTATTGACCACAAAGCTGACTTTTTGGCAGTAGATGGTAAACACCAGGCAACTATAACCGAAAATCAAGTCAACCTGGGTATGGTTGATGTAAGCGAAATCAACAGAGATGGAGATGCCTACGTGCTTAATACAGGTTCTCCACATTATGTTAAAATTGTCAAAGATCTCCGCCATTATCCAGTACACAATGAAGGTTACGCTATACGCAACAACGAAACGTATCAAGAAAAAGGTATCAATGTGAATTTCGTAGAGAAAGAAAACGATGGTTATTTGGTACGAACCTTCGAAAGAGGTGTCGAAAATGAAACATTGGCCTGTGGAACCGGAGCTACCGCTGCCGCTATAGCTATGGCCCTACATGAAAACAAAACCGGTGCTATCGAAACGCCTATCCGCGTTTTAGGGGGGCAGCTTTCTATTTCATTCATCCGCGAGGGAAATAATTTTCGGAATGTCTTCCTTAATGGCCCTGCAGACTTAGTTTTTGAAGGTATATTTTAACTTCTTAATTATTCAGAGTATCTTAGATGTCTTTTTAAAGACAGCACACTTTTGATGCAACAGGTAGATAGCAGCAGCCCTTTCAAATTAGTATATTCCTTAGGCGAGCATCCGTATCTCGGTTATCTTATTGAACCCCATATTGTTCAACTGAATAGCAATGGTAGTCTCTCATTGTCCTACAAACGGGTGTTTTCTAACACGATTGATGAGTTTGCAAAAAATCTGGATGAAACTGACTTTAAAATCATCAAGCTACTGGATGAATTAGAGCAGACACATGTCATTAAAAAGTATCACAAAAAAGCGATACGTCCGGCAGATTTCTTTACTAAAATATTCGACAGCAAGATCTTCGATTATATCCGGCCGAAGCTGGAACAAAAACTGTTAAAAGTATTGGATCTTCTTCGAGACAGGCCTCTATATCTCATGAGCAAAAAGGATGGTTATCCTGCGGACCGAAAGATTTCAATCGCTGAAGAACCTACTTCTATTCTTTTTCATTTTCGCAGAAATGAAAATGAGACACGTTATTTTCCGACACTTAAATTTAAAGGCAATCGGCTGGAATTTATGTATAAAGGAGCAGAAGTTATTATCAATCAGCAAGCCTGGTTGTTGTTGGAAGATACTTTGTTTTATTTCGATGCACCTCTTGAAGGTAAAAAATTAACTCCTTTTCTCCATAAAAGATATATCTCGGTCAGCAGAAATACAGAGCGAAAATATTTCGAAACCTTTGTAAGCGGACTTATTGAGAAACACCATGTGTATGCCGAAGGTTTTGATATCCACACCATTCAGGAACAGGCAACACCCCGGTTAACATTGCGTTATTTTTCTGACGAAAACGCACAGTTTCAACTTTCATTCACTTATGGAAGCTATAACTTCTCTGCTGGAGCACAACAAAAGACATCGGTAAAACTTCAGTATGATGAAGCGCTTGATAAGTACACTTTTTATCGTATAAAACGCTCTTTAGCCTGGGAAGAAAAGCAACGCATTTTTCTGGAAAGTTTAGGCCTTGTCCAACAAGACGCCCTCTATGGAAGTTACGTGTCAGGGAATATTTCTACAGCAGGCCATGTCGATTGGCTTAACCGAAACCAGGATAAATTACTTGAACATGGATTTGAAATCGAACAAGAGGTCAAAGGTAAACGCTTCTATATCGGACAGACATCCTTAGATATTGAAGTAATAGAAGAAAGCGACTGGTTTGATGTGCGTGCCTTCGCCATCTTTGGCACTTTTAAAATACCTTTTATTCAACTTCGCGACCATATTCTCAACCGTATTCAAGAATTTGTACTCCCGAATGGGGATATTGCTCTTATTCCGGAAGAATGGTTCGCACAATACGAGCACCTATTTCATTTTTCCATCAAAAAGAATGAACTACAGCTTCATAAAGCACATATCGGCGTACTTCACGAGATCAGTGAACATACGGCGTTGACGATGAGTCGTAAACTTGCCCGCCTCAGTGACTTTGATGGTATAGAAAACATCAGCTTACCACAACATTTTCGTGGGCTATTAAGACCTTATCAACAAGCCGGATACAACTGGTTTCATTTTCTACAAAGCTATCAATTCGGAGGTGTCCTGGCCGATGACATGGGACTGGGAAAGACTGTACAGACCTTAGCCTTACTACAAAAGCAAAAAGAACTGTTGCAAGGCACGGAACATACCAAAACTTCACTGCTCATACTACCTACTTCTTTGGTCTACAATTGGGTAAAAGAAGCTGAAAAATTCACGCCAACATTACGTATCCTATCGCATATAGGATATAATCGCCCTAAAGACGCTTACGCTTTTACCCATTTCGACCTCGTCATTACGACCTACGGAATATTGAGAAGTGATACAGAAGTGCTGAGCAAGTTTTATTTCAACTACATTATTCTTGACGAAAGTCAGCACATAAAAAACCCGGCTTCAAAATCTTTCAAAGCCATTAAATTATTGAAGAGTAAGCA
This sequence comes from Sphingobacterium sp., assembly GCA_040392845.1. Taxonomy (GTDB): domain Bacteria; phylum Bacteroidota; class Bacteroidia; order Sphingobacteriales; family Sphingobacteriaceae; genus Sphingobacterium. The sequence continues at coordinate 2,768 of JBEBVG010000225.1, forward strand.
TAAACTTGCTTTAAGTGGCACCCCCATCGAAAACTCGGTATCTGACATATGGTCGCAGATGCACTTTACCAATGCCGGGCTATTGGGGAGCTATTCTTTTTTCCAGAAGGAATTTGTACACGGCATTGAAAAGAAAAAAGACGAATCCGTTGCCCATCGTCTTCAAGCTATCATTAAGCCTTTTGTCCTTCGACGTACAAAAAACCAGGTCGCCACGGAGCTACCCCCTAAGACAGAGCAAATTGTATACTGTGAAATGAGCGAAAAACAAGGCGAGATCTATGAGAAGATTAAATCGGAATACCGCAATGCTCTATTAGACAACGCACTGCAACAAAACAATGCAAAAGGTCAGATTGCCCTGCTACAAGGTCTAACGAAGCTACGTCAGCTGGCAAATCACCCGCAAATGATAAACGAACAATATCAAGATAGCTCAGGGAAGTTTGATACGGTAATTGAGATGCTGCAGTCTGTATCTGCCGAAGGAAATAAGGTATTATTGTTTTCACAGTTCGTCAAACACCTGGAGATTTTCAAAACCTATTTTGAACAAAATAATATACCTTATGCCTATCTGGATGGAGCTACTAAAAACCGGGCAGAGGCTGTAGATTATTTTAAGGAAAACAAAGAAGTAAAGGTATTTCTTATCTCTATTAAAGCAGGTGGTGTAGGATTAAACCTGACTGAGGCAGATTATGTTTTTCTACTCGATCCCTGGTGGAACCCTGCAGTGGAGCAACAGGCTATAGACCGCAGCCATCGTATCGGACAGCAACGCAATGTCTTTATCTACAAATTCATCAGCAAAGATACTGTTGAGGAAAAGATTGTTGCTTTACAAAACCGAAAGAAATCTATCGCTAACGCATTAATTACGACAGAGGAGAGTTTTGTGAAATCGCTGTCATCGGAAGATATACGTGAGCTCCTACGTTAATGTGCCACTCAAGCCGTGGCCAGGGCTCGTACTTTTTTCCGCAAAAAGTACGCGCCAAAAATTTTGAGGCAGCATTTACTATATTTGTACGAACTCTGCTTCTCTATTCGTCTTATTCCTGCTATCCGCGACCCGCTGAGGCGACATTTTAAGTATTTGTAAGGCTTCTGCTTTTTTCTCAAATCTCACGTCTAACATCTAACCCCGTCTAAAGAAGAGCGGCCTAGGATGCTGTAGC
>JBEBVG010000226.1:0-3917 GCA_040392845.1 Sphingobacterium sp.
AGAAAATCCGCCAGCTTTTGTACGGCTATAGCCCGATGGCTGATGGTATTCTTTTCTTCTGCAGACATTTCCGCAAACGTCTGTTCGTAGCCTTCCGGGATAAAGATCGGATCATACCCAAAGCCCTTTTCACCACGGCGTTCAGCGATGATACGGCCTTCAATTGTACCCTCGAAATAGTGTTGTTGGCCATTCAAAAACAAAGAAATGACCGTTTTGAAACGGGCGGTACGATGATTTTTTCCTTTCAATCTTTCCAATACAAGATTAATATTTTTCTCCATATCCCGGCTACCGGAATATCGTGCCGAATACACTCCCGGTGCGCCATCTAACGCATCTATTTCCAAGCCCGAGTCGTCGCCGAAACAATTTAGCTGATATTTCGCAAACAGATAATCGGTCTTCTGTCGGGCGTTCTCCTGAAACGTTTCACCCGTCTCGGGTATATCATCGTAGCAGCCTATATCCGACAAAGACTTTATGGTAAACTTATCCCCGACGATAGCCTGAACCTCCTCCAGCTTATGGGCATTATTCGTTGCAAATATTAATTCCATCATTAATTTATCACCTCCTAATTAGAAAGAATAAAAGACTTAAACTCTGTCCAGAACAGCTTTTTCTTGTTAACGTCAGCAAACATTTCTTCGAAGGAGAACGTATTGAATACGGTGGCAATCTTACCGCGCATATAAGAATTGTGAGCAATAGCAGGTAGATTTAAAGAAGCCGGTTCCACCCCTAGCAAAGTGATTTTTTTTGGTTCAAAGAAAGTCATAATCCGTTTAAAATCATTTGGATTATGGGTATTAGCCAGGTTGACGACGGCGACATTCTGTAGGGTAAGTTGTAAGGCGCCTATCGTCTTTATAAAGGCCTCTTCAGCCTGAGGTGAGAAATAGGGATAATCGGGGTAACGTAAAATGAACAGCACACCCGTCGACTTATCCCCTTGATAAATAAACTCCTCCTGCACAATAGTAGCATGGGCAGGAGAAGTTTGTTCAAAGCCTGTAGAGAAAATAGTTTCCGACATCAAGGCCTTTAATGCTACCGGATTATCTGTCAATAAGGTATTCATCTTTTTGTGTTTTTGTATTTTTGTCCTCTATGCCCCACAGGGGCTGTCCTCGTGCCGGACGGGCAGGCACTTGGTATCGGCCAAGTGCCCAAGCCTTGTCGCTGTACCGGCTCGCTACAATGCCTCTTCCTTCCTGCTATCCGCGACCGCTACAGGCGACATTTTCAGGATTTGTACGGATTCTGCCTATTTTCTTTCACTTCTAATATCTCATATCTCAAATCTAACATCTCACCCCCCTAACTTCGTAACCCTGTAACCTTATAACCTAAATACTAAAAATCTGCTTACTGTCCCAGCACCCAGGCAAATACCAATGGAGCAACGATAGTAGCATCTGATTCGATAACGAATTTTGGCGTATCGATATCCAATTTTCCCCAGGTAATTTTCTCATTAGGTACTGCGCCCGAGTACGAACCATATGATGTTGTCGAATCCGAAATCTGACAGAAATACGACCAGAATGGTACATCTTCCCATTCCAGATCCTGGTACATCATCGGCACGACACATATCGGGAAGTCCCCGGAGATACCGCCGGCGATCTGAAAAAATCCTACACCTTTTCCACCTGAATTCTCCCGATACCACTCCGTCAGATAAATCATGTATTCGATACCCGATTTCACGGTAGATGCCTTCAGTTTACCTTTGATTACATTCGAAGCAAAGATATTTCCTGTCGTCGAATCTTCCCATCCCGGACATACTATCGGTAAGTTCTTTTCAGCAGCAGCGACGATCCATGAGTTTTTTGGATCGATTTCATAATATTGTTCCAACACGCCCGAGTTAACCACCTGATATAAAAATTCATGGGGCAGGTAACGCTCACCCTTTGCTTCGGCAGCATGCCATACATCTTCCAAATGTTTTTGCAAACGACGAAAAGCCTCCTCTTCAGGGATACAGGTATCCGTGACCCGGTTATAATGCTGATCAAGCAGCTCTCGTTCTTGTTCTGGAGTAAGATCCCGGTAATTGGGCACGCGTTTGTAATGCGAATGTGCTACAAGGTTCATCACATCTTCCTCCAGGTTAGCCCCTGTACAGGAAATAATATGTACCTTATCCTGACGGATCATTTCAGCCAGGGAAATACCCAGCTCAGCCGTGGACATCGCCCCACCTAAAGAAATAAGCATTTTACCACCTTCCAGTAGATGGGTTTCATATCCTTTCGCAGCATCTACCAGCGCAGCGGCATTAAAATGAAGGTAATTCTTCTCTAAAAACTGAGAAATAGGACCCTTTTGTGTACTCATAATCTATAAATATCTAATTATAAAAGTAAGACACAAAGGTAAGGTTTTTAAACCAAACAATACACCTGTCAATGACGACTATGTCAATGGAGCCTGTGCCCGGTGTATCTCTTCCAGATACATCCCCAATGCTAACGTGCGTTGCGTATCTACCTGATTTACATATCGTAAAAACATTCTTTCGGAACTATGACCCGTAGCCTCCATGAGTAAGGCAGTAGGTATTTTGCCATAGAAATTAGATGCAAAACTACGCCTCCCTATATGACTCGTCATCGCCTGCCATTTCGGTCCTCGTATTGAAACCCCACGATAGTGCATCCTCTTACGCAGATTGATCTCAATGTCCAAGCCAGCTATACGGGCAATTTCCTTAATTTGTCTATTATAACATTGTGGAGATATCCTTGGCGGGAACCTGTCGTTATATTGCTTCATAATCTGAACCACAGTAGGATGTAACGGAAGAAGGACAGATTTTCGTGTTTTTTGTTGCTCAAAAGCAATACAAGTGCGTCCTTCCACGACAAGTAATTGATCGGAGGAGAAGTTGATAAAATCGGATATCCGCTGCCCGGTATAACAACTGATAATCAACCAATCTTTTGCAGCTTGCAGACTGCTACAAACCGGTGTTTGTGTGATGCATGTCAGCTCTTTTTCGGAAAGCGTCGTCACCACCTTCTTTGCACTCATTTTCGGAAGATCCAGCTCATATGAATAGGTGCGTATACCTCTTCTTTCAAGAAAACGCAATATTGTACGGACAAAATGGATAGTACGATACAAGGTACTGCTAGAATACCCTTCGGCTATGCCAAATTGTAGAAATTGGCGTACATAGGACGCATTTACTTCCTTTAACGCATGGTTTTTCATACTGTAACCGTCAAAGCGTGCTATCAATTTTGAGAATACCTGATATCTTCTCAGCGTGGAGGAGTTGACGACATGTATTTTACTGTCAATGTAGTCTGTCATATATGCCAGCAAAGTGCCCTTAGTATACTTTGCTTTTTTCTTGCTTAGCCGGGCAATATACCTTTGTGTCTTCGTCGGGCAAATATCGTGGCCTACATGATGGCCTAGATATTCATACAAACCGATACGAACTCTATTCAGCTGTTCGTTGATTCGTTTCGATTGCTTCTTATAAATATTTTTAGGACATTCTTTCAATGAATCCCAATCATCCCCGTCTATATACAGACCGGTAGAAAAGATATAGAATTTTTGATTATCGATAGGTAGACGGACAACAATTTCCTCCTGATCAACAGGTAATTCAAAAGTAAAAGTAGATGTATTCATTATCGTATAAAAACATTGATTCCTACCTAATTTAGGTAAAAAAGGTAGTCCCCCACAGACTACTGTTCCTAACAAATATAAAAAACAAAAAGATATAATCATACATTTTTATCTAAAAATCAATTAGTTAACTTTTGATAAATAACAATTAGAATCTTTGGACTCGCTTAAACTAGCTTGTCTTCTAAAATAGGAAAAGATAAACTTCTCATTTTCAAATAAAAAAAATATAAATATAGTCTGTGGGGGACTAC
>JBEBVG010000227.1:0-3900 GCA_040392845.1 Sphingobacterium sp.
GCAGGGCCTAACACACTGTCATAAACATTTCGGTCGATACTGGCTAATTTGGATAGTTGGAATGTCTCTAAATCATATTCCCATAAAACATCATCTCGACGAATAGCTTCCCGAGGCATGGCAAAATAAACTTTGGAGCCTTGCTGAGCATAGGTCGTAAACGAGGCATGCCATGGATTTGCGCCATATAGAGACAGGTCCAAGCTTGTTTTGTCACTACTATTCGGATTATTCATGTCAAACCCATATTGACTGAAATCTATTGCAGGAAGTGGTGTCAGTTTTCTCGTAGCTATATCATAGGAGTAGTTATCTTTCCCTCCTCGGCCAAACAAAAGATATAATTTATTGTTATGGAAGACTTGAATGTGTCCGGATCGACCCACACTCGCAAGTTCGTTTAATGATTGTAAGACATTTCCGCTATTTAATATCTTTACCTGCGCCTTAATCGGATTGGTCTCGCCACATTTATTTGTGATCAATGCTTGAAATGACGTGATAATATCTCCTTTCTGGATCTGATTATCCGACAAATCACAGGTAAATCCTTTAGAAAAATTAAACTGAAAAGAAGGCATTTGTTCCACTATTTCTTTTGGATAGTACTTTCCGGTTTCGGGGTTTATTAAAATATTGTCATGTTCAAATTTCCAGCGAACTTGCATTTGGCTTAAATCCCGCTCCAGTCCGCCTGCACCCACACCTTTGTAATTGGCGCTCGATCTTTCGCCCGGGGAGATCGTGATCGTCTCCTGTATGACCGGATTGGTAACATTGGGGTCTATGGGTTGGGTAAATAACGTTCCTGCCGGAATTTCGGGCAGTTTCATCTCTGCACTGCTACAAGGGAGATTGTCGTCGTTATTAAACAACTTGTCGCAGGATTGCAAAATAAATATACTCCCTACGAAGAGCAGACTTGCAGACAAAACAGTCCACTTGTTGTTGAATTTCCTTTTCATGATTTTATGGGTTACTACTTGTTTTAATTCCTTTTTGCTTTACCCTTCATTTTCTTTGATGATATCTACTTCGGGGGCATCACAGCCACATTTTTTTAAGGCCATCTCCACGACTGTATTTCCCGTAACGTTGCGCCATACCTGATGCTTAGCTTTGTTTTCGAGTACCGTCCATGAGCCGGCATACAATGGGTGCACTAAGAACACGCGCTCATTTTCGGCCTCTATTTTACTTGTTTGCCTGTCACTGCCCTTATAGTAGTTCGCCGCCGGATAGGTAATAAAGCCTGCATCAATCGCTTCCAGATATTCTGTTTTGAAAAAAAATTCATAATATTCCTCATCGGCATTTGTTGTGACCGGTGCATCGGGACTACCGATGGTGTATTGCTTGTAGGACACGATTTTCCAGACACCATTGCCCCGTTCCAGTACACGGAACAGTTCGTTCTCGCCCAGATGGTCATCTTCTTTATTGCAGGCGGTCAGTGCGAAAGCACAGCAAATCAACATCAATATTCGTTGCATCTTATTTCGATTGAATGTTAAACAATACCGACATCACGACGTAATGACGGCTGAAATTGGGTACGATATAATTGTCCAGCTGGTTAAGCGGTTGCCGGGTATAGTCTGCCGGAAACTCATTTGATTTTGTTATATCCCGGCTATCCGCATTGTCCGACAGCCCGGGATCTCTCCCTATCTTAGCCTCTTTACTCGCCTTGGCATAGATATACCGCAGATCCAGCGTAATGTATTTATACGGCCGGATCTTGACCCCACCCCCGAATGAAAGACCGCCGGTATAAAGCGTTCGGAATACGCCGTTGAAAGGGTATTCTTGATTGACGCTGTACACGCCACCGGGATACAGCTGGTAGCTGACCATTTTGTAGCTATTGGCGTTGATGCCGAAAGTGCCGAACACATCGTAGAAACGGCCACTGCCGTAGCCGACATCGAACAGCCATTCCCGACGGTTTTCTTTCCAGTCGAATCGTCTCCCATAGCCGCTCTCCCGTAAGACTGTCCTGCTCTGATCTACCTGAAAGCGAAAATGCGAAACCGAAAACAGAATACCCTTGGCTGATGCGCCCAGCTGAAAGGACAGGCCCGGATGTGTCTGCCCCGAGTTCCAGTTGCCGGGATTGGTGACTGCACCATCGGTATAGGTCTCTTCCGCATAGCGGATATAGCTGTCAAAACTGCTTTGCAGCTTGCCGAGATTGGCCGAGGAATAACCATAGGTGTAGCCGGGCGATACCCAGAGATTAATCTTTGTACCTTTCTTTTTCTCTTTTTTGGACTGGCTGTACAAGGGCGCAAAAGCAAATGCGGCTAATACGAGGAGTAATATTTTCTTTGTCATGAGCTTAAAAATTACACATTAGCTTTAAACCAAAATTATTTATCTCCAGAAGCGTACGTTTGTTGATGTCGTTGTATGATTTGGGATTGATTTCCCTGTTGAGGTAAGCCAGATCGTACTCCTGCGAGGGACCGATGGTATAAAACAGTTGTAGGTGCAGACCGGTTCCCCTGTCATTGATATGCGTCACATCGATATGAGGTACGTGGTAGATATGCCCTAAGGGAATACCTAAAAAATAATCGCTGCCTGTATTGTGACTGGTGGTTATCTTTGTTTTTTCGCCGTTGTACCTGGTTGATATGTTAATGGTAGCCGTTCCGGCAGGCATGATGCCGAAGCCGAGGTTGAAATTCTTGATATGAAGGGGTGTCCACCACACGTCTAACCAATCGACACCGACCTGTGACAGGTGTACTTTTCGGGTGAAATCCTCGCCTGCGGGCGTCGTACCGCTCGCTTTTCTGTTGATCCATACGTAATGGATATTGAGGAACGAATATCCATAGTTTTTGCGAGAGCCTCCTATACCGATTTCAAAGCCGGTCATGGATGTGGCTGTACGCATGTCGTTGTCCAGCCACGGGCGGTTTTTGTTGTAGTATTCAGTTACGTGGTGGATAGCCTGCATCCCGCCGAAATGGGAGCGTAGCCCTATACGTATCTGAGCCATAGAAAAAAACGGTACGACGAATATGAAAGCACTTAAAATGATACGTGTCATGTGTAGATAAATTATAGTAGATACTTTTTTTATACCTTTCGTTGTTTGGTTATTGATATTGCAATATTACCCATAAGGGCTACATTGGAAAATAGGGCAGATGCCCCATTTTAGTTCGCTTTCATCAAGCCCGAACATGTTTTCTCTGCTGGTATAGATGGACTCTTTTCTGTTGCTGGGCTTTGTATTTCACTAAATTTCGCCTATTTTGGGGAGACGAAAGGTGCAGGACGGCGTATAGGTAGTATCAAATCCGTTAAAAAGTAGTATCAAAAACATAGAATGTGTATATATACTATTGTAAATCAGAAAAATATAATTCCCCATTAAAGTGAGTCCTTATGTTTATTTTAACCGATAATCCGCTATAAACGATGGTGCAAGTCCCGAACGCTGTGTTACTTCAGATAAATCTGCTGGCAATTTTTGTGTTGTTAACCTTGGTGTTTAGCCTCGTTTTTAAGAAAAACAATGTAAAGGCAAATGTCTTGCTAGGCATATTGCTCTCCTACACCGCTTCGACGATCAGCCTGAATGTCATTTCAATATTTCTGCACGAACCGAGACTGCTCTTTCTAAACGCCATAAATGCGGCCATAAATTTTACATTTGGTCCAGTCCTGCTCAGTTACCTGGCCTTTATACAAGGCAAAAGTACAAGGTGGCTGATAAAGGGATTTTGGCATTATGTCCCTGCTGTGCTTGCCTTTTCTACGTCTTTTTATTATCTGGCGGCTACTGATGCGGAAAGTGTCGTTTTGATGAAGCAAATGCATGCAGGTGAAGAACCGGTAGTAAACACACTCGCCGCTTTGCTCTTGTTGCATTTGTGGTTTTAT
>JBEBVG010000228.1:0-3836 GCA_040392845.1 Sphingobacterium sp.
GGAAATATCTCCATAAGTGTAGAAAAAGAAGGAGAGGATGTTCTCATCCAGGTAAAAGATTCAGGGGTCGGTATATCACAAGAGGAACAAAAACAAATTTTTGACCGCTTTTATCAGGTCGATTCGCGTGAAATGAATTTGGGATCAGGAATCGGTCTCGCTTTTACTAAGAAATTGGTTGAACTGCATCACGGAAGCATTCATGTAGAAAGTGAAAAGGAGAGAGGGACCGTATTTACGGTGCGTATCCCTATTTCGGATGATAGCTATAAACTCGAGGAGCTATTGGAAAATCAACTTGTTATCGAACACACTATTGAACCTTCTCCAGATATAGACGGACTTGAAACGGATACTTCGATGATGTCCCCCGCTGAAGAACCGGCACGCGAATCACTGTTAATCGTAGACGACAATCAAGAGATCGTGGATTATCTACATCATTATTTTGGTAAGCAATACGATATAAAAATTGCTTTCAATGGTAAAGAAGCGCTGAATCTCCTGGAAAATGAGACTTTCGACCTGATTATTTCGGACGTCATGATGCCTGAGATAGATGGCATTCAGTTGTCGAAGAAAATAAAACAAAATATAACGACTTGCCACATACCCATCATACTACTGACGGCGAAAAGTGAGACTGCTCATCAGATTAAGGGCTTGGAGGCGGGAGCAGATGATTATGTAGCCAAACCTTTCTCTATTGCTTTGCTGGATGCCAAGGTGCAGAATATTCTTAAATCACGCAAGCGGTTGAAAGAGTACTTCTCTTCTACCAAAGAGATTATCCCGGAGAATATAGCTTTCAATGCCCTCGATGAGGAGTTTCTGCGACAGGCCATTGATATTATCGAAAAACATATCGGTGATTCGGATTTTTCTGTAGATAAGTTCAGTCGGGAAATCGGGATGAGCCGATCTAATCTGTATTTAAAACTCAAAGCGATAACGGGCGAATCTGCGACAGATTTTGTCAAGCGTATACGCTTCAACAAAGCCACAGAATTGTTAGAAACCCGTCAATATACCATGGCACAAGTGGCATATATGTGTGGTTTTAATTCCCCTTCGTATTTTTCTACAGCCTTCAAACAATACTATGGTTGCATGCCTACAGAATACCTGGAAAGGAAGGAAACTGGACTAAATTGATTGAAATCCCCAATTTTAGTCAATTCTAAAACAATATTAATCAAAATTGAAATCCTAAAAAGACGATCTGCGCTAAATTCGCTACATCATTGACACCAATTGTAACTTGGAACAAATGTTATGATAAGGAAGGGACGGGTATGGAGAGCGGGAAAACCTAGATGTTAATAATGATATTTTAATCGATGATGCAGCGAAGTAAATTTTTAGTAGGGGTGATATTAGTGATTTGGTTTGTCATCTCTTTTGTGACTAATATTATGGGGCCTTTGATGCCCATAGTCATCGAGACCTATGAACTGAGCCTCACCATGGCTGCTTTTTTACCCTTTTCTTTCTTTTTGGCCTATGGGATTATGTCGATTCCGGCCGGTATCATGACCGAACGGCTAGGAGAGAAAAAAGCTATGCTCATTGCATTTTCACTTAATTTTATAGGTGCTTTAGCAATCGCCGTATATCCTGTATACACCGTAGCTCTGGCATCGCTCTTTATTATCGGCATTGGTATGGCCATGTTGCAGGTTATTATCAACCCCTTGATGCGCGTGGCTGGAGGGGAGGAGCATTTTGCCTTTTATTCGGTTCTGGCGCAGTTGATTTTTGGAGCTGGTTCTTTTGTAAGTCCATTTGTCTTTACCTATATGATGGAAGGTTTGTCATCCGCTGGGCAGAGCAATGGATTTTTGCATTTATTTTCGTCCATAGTCAGTGACAATATGCACTGGACTGCATTGTATTGGCTATTTACGATGATCTTTGTCTTGATTTTTGTCTTGGTTTTTACAATTAAAATACCCATAGTAGAACTCAAAGATGATGAAAAATCCGGTAGTGGAGCTATTTACCTTGATCTGCTGAAAGACAAAAAAGTGATTTTGTTTTTCTTCGGTATCGTGGCGTATGTAGGCACCGAACAGGCTATCGCCAACTGGATGTCTCAGTTCCTGAAACAATATCACGACATCGACCCGACCACACAAGGAGCTACAGCTATCGCTTGGTTTTGGGGACTGATGTCAGTGGGATGCTTGCTTGGCCTGGCATTTCTTAAACTTTTTGATTCCAAGTTAGTACTTAAAACGGCGGCTATATTGGCCCTGACTGCAATATCGTTAGCATTGTTTGGCAGTAGTGCAGTTTCTTATTATGCCTTTATAGCATGTGGATTTACCATATCCGTTATGTTTTCGATCATCTTTTCGTTGGCACTCAACTCTGTATCAGCGCATCATGGCTCTTTTTCGGGGATATTATGTTCGGGAATCTTTGGAGGGGCACTTATTCCGTTGGTGATAGGAGCATTGGGCGACTGGATAGGCCTGCGTTATGCGATGACCCTTCTTTATCTTACAGTGGGGTATATTTTTTATTTGGCTTACTACGCCCGACCATTGGTTGCCAACAAGACCGTAAAATTAAAAGAACTGTTCTAACTATAAAACCATCTAATTATAAAATAATATGAAATATTTCTTTTACCTGCTCATAGCCTTTGTATTTTCTTCTTGTAGTAAGGAGGTGAATCCTGCTGGGCCAGATGGACCTGGAAAGACCGAGCCTACGAAGCCAAACAATGTGATTAATGCAGGCATCTTTGAGCAGATCAATCTGGATTACCCGGGATTGGAAAAGGCTAAGGCTTTTTATGAGGCCGATATGTATTACGATGCGGTCAATGCCATGCTGACATATTATCGGTTGAGAAGCGGTATTACAAATACAAATGTTTCTCTACTCAACGTAACGGCAACAGAAGATGATAAGTTAAAGGCAAATTATGCATTGGATAATAATCGTTTTTTTGTCAACAACTATTATGAAGATGTAGCGACGAAGAGACCCTATTCGTTAACCAAAGATGGAGCGATAAATTGGTCTTTTGAGCCCACAAGTGCGGACAATGAATATCAAAAACAGTTACATAGACACCAATGGTTCGTTCCTCAGGCTAAAGTATATCGGGTGACAAAAGATGAGCGGTATATTCAATCATGGATTAGTGTGTATAAAGATTGGTTAAAAAATAATCCCATACCTACAAGTGGGACCAATACAACGACATGGTGGCAACTACAGGTTGCAGAACGGGTGTTGGGACAGACGCAGCTGTTTGACTATTATAAAAATTCCACAAATTTTACGCCGGAATGGTTTTCTGAATTTATGGTTCATTTTGCTGAACATGCTGATTTCTTAGTCAGATATCCCTATTCGGAAGGAAATATTTTAATATCACAGGCGAGTGCGCTTGCCTTTGCTGGTGTATTGTTCCCCGAATTTAAGAACGCCTCGGAATGGATGGAAACTGGTTTTCAGACATTAGGAACAGAAGTGCAAAAGCAATTCCTCGATGATGGGATGCATTATGAATTGGACTTCAGTTATCACATCAGTGCTATTGCTGATTTTTATGAAGTAATGAAACTGGCAGATGCCAATAAGCCTATTGTAGGCCATGTAGCGGCAGATTTTAACCAGTATCTACATAAGGCTGCGCAGGTCGTGATGCATTTTACGTATCCGAACTATTTTACGAACCCAAGCAACGGTTATCTCGTGCCGGGCTTTAACGACACACGTCAAAGTTCGTGGACCAGATCTGTACTCAATCGTAACTATACGCGGTATAATGAAATGTTTCCGCAGGATGCAGAGCTGCTTTATATGGGCACCTACGG
>JBEBVG010000229.1:0-3813 GCA_040392845.1 Sphingobacterium sp.
TCATAATGCCCGACATAAATTAGTGTCTTGCCGTGTAGTGCCAATTCATCTACCACATCATTAAAATATTTTGTCTGTTGACTATCCAACCCCTGGCATGGTTCATCCAATACCAGTAGAGGAGGGTTTTTAATAATAGTCCTCGCCAATAGAGCCAAGCGTTGTTTGCCTAAGGGCAAGGTATGGAGCAATTTGTCTTTGTATGCTGTCAAATCGAAAAATTCCAGTAATTCTTCTATCTGTTTTTTCTCTTTGAATTTGACATCGATAAACCAACCTATGCTATCGTAAAATCCCGATGCTATCGTATGCCAAACGGTTGCATTTTGGTCAAAATACCAATGCATTTCGGGAGATATGATCCCGATTTTTTCCTTAATATCCCAAATACTTTCCCCTGAGCCCCGTTTTTGACCAAATAAGGAAATATCATGCCCATAGGCTTGAGGGTGGTCGCCGTTAATGAGACTCAGTAAGGTCGACTTACCCGAACCATTAGGGCCCTGTAATAACCATTTTTCACCTACTTTTACTTCCCAAGAAACATCTTTTAATACCACCTTTTCTCCGTATCGTACATTTACATTACGGAGCTGGGCTACTGTTTCGTAAGGTGTTTGGGGAGTAATTTTAAGAAATGAAGGCAGTTCTTTTCTTTCCCGGACAGCATCTCTCGTTAGTTGTGAAATATCACTTTCAATCGCAATCTGTCCGTCGACAATATGTGCAAAACGATTGATGGCTTTTGGCAGGTGGTCGTCATTGGTAATCAACAAAAGCTGGATACCTTCTGTTGCCAACTCGTCCAGCCAATCATTTAATACTTCTCTGGATCGTTTGTCTAAGCCTGTATAAGGCTCATCGATAATCAAAAGCTGAGGCTTCGCCCATAACCCTTTAATGAGCTGCAGCTTTTTATGTTCGCCACTAGACAGTTCGATTAACTGAGCTTGTTGTACATCCGTAAAACCAAGTTCTTTTATACGATCTTCGATACCAGAAAAGGTGAGATTTTTCTCTCGGGCAAAATGTTCCAATTCGGCCTTTACCGTCAAGGTATCTTGACCTTGATGGTGGTTATAACGTTGTTGATAGTAAAAGTTGCGGTCTCCTTCAAGATTCGTAAATTGATACCAATTTGAAATATAAAGGGCTTTTGCCGGAAATAGATCTGCTATTGCCTTTGCTAATGTCGTTTTTCCCGATCCACTTTTGCCACCCAATACATAATGTTCTCCTTTGTATATTGTCCATGACAAACTATTCAATACCACCTCAGATGGGTACTGAATAGTCAGCTGGTTGATATACACAAAGGGTTCTTTCAAAATAAAAGTTTGTTTTTTATCTGTAAAAAGAAAATGGTCTTGTTTGTTCGAAGTTTTCGATCTCCGCTGTATGACTAAGAATAAAATCAATGTCATCATAGCCATTGATCAAACAAGACTTTTTGTACGGATTGATTTCAAATTCAATCTGCTCACCTGTCTCCGCAAGGGTTACTGTTTGTGCTTCTAAGTCGACGAGAACCTCCGCTTCCGGATTGGCGAATGTCACCGCAAAAATCTTTTCGAGGAATTCCTCAGGAACAGTAATGGGCAGTACACCATTGTTTAAGGCATTACCTTTAAAAATATCTGCAAAAAAAGAACTGATGACCACATTGAAACCATAATCCTGGATCGCCCAGGCAGCATGTTCACGCGACGAGCCACAGCCAAAGTTTTTGCCGGCGACGAGAATCTTTCCCTTATAAGTAGGATCGTTCATCACGAAATCTTTCTTCGGCTCATTATTGCTGTCAAAACGCCAATCACGAAACAAATTGTCGCCAAACCCTTCCCGTGTTGTTGCCTTCAAGAAGCGTGCAGGAATGATTTGGTCCGTATCTATATTTTCAATAGGTAACGGAACCACTCTTGAAGTTAGTTTTTCAAATTTTTTCATGTTTCTTAAATTAACTCTCTTACATCCACAACTTTTCCTGTAATCGCGGCGGCGGCGGCAGTAAGTGGGCTGACCAGCATGGTGCGCGCGTTTGGACCTTGACGACCTTCAAAATTTCTGTTCGATGTAGACACACAGTACTTCCCGGCAGGAATTTTATCTTCGTTCATTCCCAAACATGCAGAACAGCCTGGTTCCCGTAACATAAAGCCTGCTTCTTGAAAGATTTTATCGATTCCTTCCATCTTCGCCTGCGCTTCTACCTGTTTTGAGCCTGGAACAATCCACACTTCTACATTTTCTGCCTTCTGTTTCCCTTGAACAAATGCTGCTACCTGACGTAAATCTTCAATACGCGAATTGGTACAGCTTCCGATAAAAACATAGTCTACCGGTTTGCCTAAAACTTTTTCACCGTCATGAAAGCCCATATAATCTAGTGCTTTTTTATAAGACGGTCGCTCGCTTTCGGGTTGAGAGACTGTCGTAGGTATATTTTCGGTTACTCCTATACCCATACCCGGGTTTGTACCGTAGGTAATCATCGGTTGGATATCAGCGGCGTCAAAGATCAAAACCTCGTCAAATTGAGCATCCTCATCCGAATAAAGTGTCTGCCAGTAGGCAAGTGCTTCATCCCATTTTTCACCTTTAGGAGCAAACTCGCGCCCGTGGATATAATCAAATGTGATTTGATCCGGTGCGATAAGTCCACCCCGGGCACCCATTTCGATACTCATATTGCATATCGTCATGCGACCTTCCATACTCAACGAGCGAATGGCCGAGCCGGCATATTCTACAAAATATCCTGTACCTCCGGCTGCGGATATTTTTGAAATGATGTATAAAATAATATCTTTTGCACCCACACCTTCCCCTAATTCTCCATTGACCTCGATTTTCATGGTCTTGGGTTTTTGCTGCAGGAGACATTGCGTAGCAAAAACCTGCTCCACCTGGGAAGTACCGATACCGAAAGCTATAGCACCAAAGGCACCGTGTGTCGATGTATGGCTGTCACCACAAACCATCGTTTTTCCCGGTTGCGTGATGCCTAACTCGGGACCTATAACGTGTACAATACCTTGATAAGGATGGCCTAAGCCATAAAGCTCAATACCGAACTCTTTACAGTTCTTTGTGAGCATATCTACCTGATAACGGGATAGCTCCTCCCGGATAGGAAGATGTTGGTTTAAGGTAGGTACATTATGGTCTGCAGTCGCCACAGTTTGTTTTGGACGATAGACAGGAAGTCCTCTTTTACGTAAACCATCAAACGCCTGAGGAGAAGTGACCTCATGGATCAAATGTGTGTCTATATATAAAACATCTGGAAATCCTTCCTGACGCTTGACTACATGTGCATCCCAAATTTTTTCTACTAATGTTTTTCCCATTTTCTCTCTCTTTTTTTAGTGGTCAGTTATCAGTAACCAGTTATCAGTAACCAGTTGTGAGTGAACAGTATCAGTTATATAGTACGGACTACTGTTTACTGACAACTGACTACTTCAACTTAAACCGTTTTAATTGCCTTCATCGCAGTCATGGCCTTACGCAATCGCTGACCAACGATTTCCACAGGATGGTTACGCAATATTTCGTTTATTTGTACCAACTTTACATTGTCTACAGAACCATCTTTACCTTCATTAAAGTTTTTGCCCACGACATCTGTATCAATTTGCTTCATGAAATCAGCCAGCAATGGTTTACAAGCCTGATCAAATAGGTAACAACCGTATTCTGCTGTATCTGAAATAACGCGGTTCATTTCGAATAATTTTTTACGAGCAATCGTATTTGCGATCAATGGCGTTTCGTGTAATGACTCGTAATAAGCGGACTCAGGTTTGATAC
>JBEBVG010000230.1:0-3803 GCA_040392845.1 Sphingobacterium sp.
CCAGTCAAAGTGTTCGTCCAAAATCACCGAACCAGATGATTGCTCCAATGTTACTGTTTGGGAAAGGCCTGGGTAATCAACCGCTGTCACCGTCAGGACTACCGACCGCGCATCGAGTTGGTTTCGTTCTGCCGTAAGCGTAATTTTATTGTCGGTCTTTGAGCCTCCCCCTAGCCAGGTGGCAGTGCCATAAGAGTAGTTCCATGCAATGTTGGAGGTAACAGCCACATCAAAATTTCCCCCTGCTGACGGGATTACCACTTTAGCAGGTAAAGTAATATAAGGTGTATTAGCATCCTGTTCTACCCGAAAAAGAACGGGTTGTTCTTCTCCGTCCACTACAAAGGCTAAGTTTACTTCACGCCGTGTAAATCCTTCATTACCGGCGACGATGATCTTAAAGATACCATCATCATCTCCCTCGTTAGGAAAAACTTTTACCCAATCGGCATTTTCTTCTTTTGCTACAATTTTCCAGGGACGGTTTGAGCGAACCACGTAACTCTCTGTTTTACCGTTTATATCTGCGGCGAGGCCAGAAGGATTCCCTTCGATATTAAAAAATGGTGTCCCTGTTTGGTTATCATCTTCCTTACACGATTGAAGAAAAAATATAGAAGCGGCGATCATGGAGACGATAAGCATTCCCGATCGCATTATTGAAAAGAAATTATTCGTTTTCATAGCTATGCTGTATAAAATTAGTCCTGTTTTTTTATTGTGAAATAGCCTGCTTGCTCCACCAAACCGGCGTCTTCATGTTATTTTCACCGCCCATATTCCGCAGTGCCTCCTCCGCATTCGCTGGATTGGTCGACATGGTGGTACTCGGGTAGCCAAAGCGTGTGGGAAGAATATGGTCGTTGTAGACTGTTCCTTCACCGATTGTCAACACAGGGTACCCTGTTCTGCGGTATTCGTGGTATGCTTCCATGCCGATCCAGAACAAAGCCAGGTATTTCTGATTACCGAGCATTTCTGCCTTATCGGTCGCGAGATCCCAGGATCCCAATGGAGAATCCAGGTAGGTGTCCACTTGAGTGGGAGTAATCGAAGTTGGGGTCTCCGAAAAGGCGCCCTGTGCCGACCATTTTTCCATAGAAGCGCGAACGCCGGCTTCATAGTACGCTTTGGCCTGTGTCGCTCCGCCTGGAATAAGGCCTTTTAATGCAGCTTCCGCATAGATGAACTGTATCTCCGCATAATCCATATAGGTAGCAGGTGCATCCTTGCGGCAGAATACTTTGAAATTTAACCAGGAAGTACCTACATCGGCTGCGGCCCGGCCTATATCGGTAACACCCGATATCGTCCCTTTCCAAATGTTGTTGGGGTTGGACTGTACAACGGTGTTCTTCTTCCCAATGATCGGCAAGCGTGGATCTACATAAAACTGGGTGCCAGCACCATCCGTTTGTACGGTCATTTTAATAAGCTGTTGAGTCAATTTTCTGCCACTGGAGGTAAAACCACTTTCATCGGTGTCTCCAAAATTACTGATATAGGGTGCAGTACCCGAAAATTTGACCGTCGCGTTGTCCGCATTGGATGTAAACACCGGATATTTGTCTGGGTTGTTCAGTATCTCGCTCATCTTAGCCCCGGCATTCATCTCTGTACGACCGCTTATCCTGCATAACAGGCGTAGGTATAAGGAGTTGTTGAATTTTCGCCAGGAAGCCATATTGCCACCGTACATACCATCCATGGTCGGCTTTTGGAAAACAGGGTTGGTAGCATAGATGTCATTTGCTTCTTCCAAGACTGCGAATAAGAACTCATACACTTGTTTTTGCGTATTGAATTTTGGTGTGATCGTTCCATTTGGCTGCCGTGCTGAGAAAGCTTCTTCGTAAGGAATATCGCCAAACATATCGGTCATATTCGAAAAGAACAGGGCCTTAAATGTAAGAGCGATAGCTTCCAATGCTTTGTTGTCCTGTGCTATGGCCAACTCATGCATGTGATTGCTATTGTTGCCATAAGAGGCGTAAAAATTCCAGAAGCTATACCAATCTCTGGAATCTTCCAGGTAATATTGGTGCTCCCGACGTGTTACCCCCGCGGTAAATGCTGTAAACTGTATTAATTCATTGTTGTAGTACCACGTGCGCTGGAGCCAGTTGTTGGCCGAGTTATAAAGCAGCGGTTCAAACATGTTGTTTGCTTGAATCATCCCCACCGTTGTTTTATTCGGGTTGGTGTTGATCTCTTCAAAGTTATGCGTACATGCATTCAATAAGGTAAATGCCGACGCACAGGTAATGATATATCTTAATTTTTTCATGTCTATCCATTTAATGATTAAAACGATAATCGTACGTTGGCACCGAAAGTACGTGTCATTGGATACGCACCTGCTTCAATACCATTGAACACATTAGTTCCTGTCATCATACCGCCCTCAGGGTCAAATTGCGGCCACTTATCCCAAGAGAAAATATTTGTGGCAAAAACACCGATACTTGCTCCTTGGAAGCATTTTGTGCGCTTGCACAGACTGGCAGGCAAGGCATAGTTAAGCCGTGCTTCTTTGAATTTAAGAAACGACGTACTGTAGGTATGGGCTTCCGCATTGTAACGATCCTGCGTCAGTGCCTGATAGTAGGTATAGATGCTGCTGGTTACGGTATTGTTCACCTGATATTCGCCTACTCCGTTTTCATCTACCGTAACAGCATTCACACCTGGGGCAACAATACCATCATAACGTCCTTCAAGGGTATTGGTCAGTTTACCCTGATACGACAGGATACCATCCGTTACGGAGAACCGATGACCTCCCCATTGGTAAGAGAACAGCATATTCAGGCTGACACTCTTATAACGAAACGATGTGCTTAGTCCACCTCGCCATTTGGGGGTTACTCCACCTACATGGACGTCAGGCGATGTGACATAAGAGGGCAGACCAGTAGTAGCATTGATAATAACCTGACCTGAAACGTCTACTTTATTGCCGTTGTCATCGGTGTAATAAGAGCCCTCAGGAGCACGCTTCATGCCCAATCCGTAGAGTTGATACATCTCTTCACCGATATAGGAATAGACATGCAATCGTCCGCCCACGGTTGTTCCCATGTCAGTTTCCAACGGTGTAGATGGATCAAAACCGTCGTTCATGCTGATAAGCTTGTTGATATTCCGTGACCAGTTCAGGTTGACGTCCCACGAAAAATCTGTTGTTTTTATTGGTGTCGCATTGATCGCCACTTCAATACCTTTACTGCTGATCTCGCCCGCATTTATTTTCAATGCCGAGGCACCCACAATAGGATCCACATCTACATTGATAATCTGATTTTTGTAGGAAGAGTTGTATACGGTCAAATCAAGTCCCAGACGATTACCGAAGAACCGGGTATCCAATCCCAGCTCCCAGCTTTCGGAAGTTTCCGGCTTAAGATTCGGTGAAGGGATCGTGCCTGGCAATGTATATCCACCTCCTATAGCCGATGCATTGTAATACTGGTCAAGCGAATAAGGATCCGTGTCGTTCGCTACATTGGCCCAGGCCAGACGAAGCTTTGCCAGGGAGATAGCGGGTACGGCAGATTGGAAATCGAACACACGGTCCAGCAAGACACTCGCCGATGCCGAAGGATAGAAGTACGATCGGTTGCCCTTTATCATCGTACTCGTCCAGTCATTACGTCCTGTGATGTCCAGGTAATACGTGTCGTCCCATCCTAAGGTTGCGAATCCATACAAGCTGTTGACCACCTTTTTATTCCGGTTGGCTGATGCTACAGGATATTCTCCGGTAGGTACGTTGCTGACGTTATATACATCGGGAATATCGA
>JBEBVG010000231.1:0-3746 GCA_040392845.1 Sphingobacterium sp.
ACCCCAGTGCCTTCGGCATATTGTTTTCTTCTTTATATTGATAATACATATTCCAATCTAAATTTGTTCGACCGTTTAATTGGTGAATTGTTTAATCAATTAAGCGATTAATCCATGCTCTCAATCTCTTTTCGGCTCCGTCGCCAATGTCATTTTTATTTTCAGCCGGTTGGCCACATCCATCACCGAAATGACATTCTGAATCGGCACAGTGCTGTCCGCATATAGCATAACTGTGACCTCCTCGCCTGGATTCAACATCGATTGTAATGTTGGCTCCAACATATCCAAAGGAATCACCTGTTTATCAACATGATATTGCAAGTCACTTGTAATCGACACCGTAACAGTTTTCTTTGCGACCGATTGTTCACCTGCACTAGACCGGGGCAACAACAATTTGACCACTTGTGGATTGGCTACAGCAGAAGCTAGCAGGAAGAACAACATCAAGAAGAACATGATATCATTCAATGCTGCAGTATGCACTTCAGCCGTCGGCCTATTTCTTCGATTTCGTAAATTCATCTTTCAAATTAAAAAGGGAAAATTATACCCCCGGTTCATCCAATAAATCAATAAATTCGACAGCTTCGGTTTCCATTCTAAGAATCAACCGCTCGACCATCATATTCAGAATATGGTAACCGATATAGGCCATAATACCAATAGCCAGACCAGATGCTGAAGTAATCATCTTGACGTAAAGTCCACCTGATACCGTAGCGATGTCTATCCCACCAGCAAGCTCTACCTCACGAAAAATCTGGATTACCCCGAATATCGTACCTACGAAACCAAGCATAGGTGCGATACCCGCTACAATACCCAAGATATTAATATTTTTCTCCAGACGCGAAACTTCCAACTTTCCGGCATTCTCGATAGCCGCCTCAATATCCTTAATTGGTCGCCCCACACGTGTCAGTCCTTTTTGCAACATCCGCGCCAATGCTGAATTGTTTGATCGGCAAACGGCGATAGCGGAATCCAATTTTCCGCTCAATACATTACTTTTTATCTGGGCCATCAAACCGCTATCGGCTTTTGACGCATTTCGAATAGTAATATAGCGTTCAATAAAAATAACTAAAGCCAAAAAGAATAACCCAATGATAGGAATCATAATCCATCCCCCTTTCATCAAAAGTTGGATAAGGTTCAGATTTTCCTCCTGAGTTGCCAATTGAACAGCCTGTTGTTGTACTTGATTTAGCGTATCTACCGGTACAGCGTCTTGTAATAATGACATAATGTTATTTTAATATTTGTTGTTATTCGTTGTTTCCATTTAATACCGTTGGCCATGCATCTGTCTTCACGTGCTTTCTTACATACGTTAATGCGGAATCCCGCTCTTCTTTCGTTACGTATGTATCCCAGATGACCTTTTTTAAATTCTTTGCTAAATTAGGTGTGAGCACACGTACCGACGCGTGTCCATCCTTATTAAAAGCTTCTGCTTCCTCATAAGCTTGTGCCAGTGTACGATGCGTACCAATGACAATAGCATATTTATGTTCTACCCTCGGTGTATTTACAACAGGAAGGTCTTCAGCCTCTATTATCTGTTGTGCCGTATCTATCGCATTCGTCAATGTATCCTCCAAAACCGATGCCGTATCCACAGGTACGGTAAGCTCCTGTTCTACAGATTGTACAGTGTTTTGGACTGTATATCGTGGAACATCCATGTAATATTGGTAATAGTAATATAGTCCCCCTAACACCAATAATGCGATAGCCGCTACCAATCCATAAATAAAAGATCTATTGCCGGATGTCGTTTTCTCTGCTGTCTCCGGATCGTCGATAGCCTCAACAGGGGCAATCTCTTGTATTTCCTCTTCTGGCGTCACATCTTCTTCCGGTACCTGCACCTCTTTCGGCTCTTCAGTAGCCTCCACCACCACTTCCGTTGCCGCCGCTACCGGCCCCAAATTAAAACCGCTAAGGTCAATGGGTTTAAAAACATATCCCGCACCGTAACCGACCAAATGTCCCAGATTATCCAATGTTGCCTGTCCCGTAGAAGTAATCTGTTCCTTTATTATAGCAACAGCTTCCTCAAGCTGCGCGGTAGCTTCCTCTTTACTATAAGTTCCTGTCTGTTGGAGATAATGTATTAAATCGTACCCTTCGGTCGCTTCACTATCAAATTCAATAAATTTAACCGGTGGCAAAAATACATTTTTCCCGGCATCAAAAACAGAGGGAGTATGTATCTTCCGAAATACACCCAGCCCTTCTACGTAGACTGCCGCTTCTTTTTTTAGTAAAATGTATATATGCTTACCTAAATTCATTTACAATTTTATTGGATTCTGAACTGCAAATTTAAGCCTTCTATCTTTAAAACGAAAAGTTGAGTCCACCTATTAAATTAAAACCTAGCTTCGGGTAATACAAATAACGCTGATACTCTTTATTAAAGATATTATTCACACGTATAAAGACCCCTAAGCTGGAAAGAGCCTTGTATTCTGCTCCTCCACTTAAATCAAAAAATGATGGCAATGTTACTTTTTGATAATCACCTGAAATAGATACCGGATTTACAGAAGCATCATACGTATATGCCCTTCCATAAGACACGTCATGAAATAAGGCTTCAGCATCGATATAAAGCTTTTCTGAAATATTAAACCGCGCATTTGCAGCAAGGCGAAGTGCTGGTGTAAACCAAGCTTCTTCCTGCGCCGCCATGGTGTAACCATCAAGGTTCAGGCGCCCTCCTAAATTCACCAGTTCCGACAGCCGTACGTTTACTTCTCCTTCAATACCCACATATTTTACTCTGTCGTCACCATCTCCATCATAAATCAGATCGAACTGAAAAGGGGCTTCCTGACTATTGACGAAAAGCGGCATTCCTTCAATCGACTTATAGATAACCTTGGCTTTGTAACCAAAGGTCGCTCCTGCGTTGCCCTTGATACCCCCAAAGAAGTTCAGCCTTTCAATAGCATTTTGGTACGCCTGATCGGGGCCCAGATAGGGATTAAGTTGGGAAAACTCCCGGTAGGAAGCTTTCTTTACACCTCCGTTAACACCACCGAAGAGATGGATATATTCCGGCACTAACGAGAAATCAATTTCTGCTGATGGGAAAATATTGAACCGGCTTGTGTCACCAAATTCAGATACGAGATTGGCGCCAAACGTTAAGGTATAATTCGCTCCTTTAAAACTAATATACGGGTTGACGTTTGCCACAGAATTATTCAATTTACCGTCATTGACGATATTCGAGGTGCCTTGTAGCGCATTTACATCAACAGCTACATTGGCGCCCACATTAAATGTACGCACCCGCTTATTTACATAACCAGACAAGGCCAATGAATTCTCTTTCGACGTGAATTTATCCTTAAAAGTATAGGCATCCAACTTTGCCGAATAAGAAAATGCCTCCTCATTCTGCGGATCGAAATTGCTAGTCAGCTCCCCTGTAAAATAGATATCATTGAAACGCTGCGGTTCCTTTTCGGGATTCAGTGTTTGCCCATTGATGTCTACAGGCGCACCGTAGAAGCGTGTAGCATATCTATTATATCCTACCGTTCCGTCAACTGTAAAATAAGGCAATATACGACGGCCGAAAACTCCCACCTCCTGCCTGGAGAACTTTTGTTGCTCTAAACTTCCTTTCTGATTAAGGTGCTTGACGAAACCTCCAAAGCGGATATCTTCGTAATCCTCCACGGCAATATAAGCTTCTCCCAGAATTGTTCCGAAATTACCAA
>JBEBVG010000232.1:0-3705 GCA_040392845.1 Sphingobacterium sp.
AGAAAGCCTTCCCACCAGGCATCCAACTGAAAGGCCTCCCGCAGGAAAGGAAGTGCTCCCGAGATCACGGCAAAGTCGAAGCCAAACAAATAGCCTCCGAGCGCCGAGATAAAAGAGATGCCTATAATATACCGGTTATTAAAAGTCACTGCTGTCATTTTTTTAGCTGCTGTTTATAATTTGATTTTATAAAGTTAGTGGGTGATCCAGGTAATAAAAATAGACAATAGCCAACATTTAATGTATTATATTACGATTATTTAGGACATAAAAGAGCATATTTGTAAAATTAATGGACAAAAGAACGAAATACGATCATAAAGTAACGGAAGGTTTTCCCGGTCAGAAGATGCTGGTACTATCCCCTGATCAGCTGCTGAAAATGGAACAAAACACCTTAGCTGGCAGTTTTATACCCTACCGCGGTGGGCTATTATCCAAATGCTTCCTTCCACGAACGGGATAGAAAAGAAGGTTGCGCGCAGTACATCTTACTGTATTGTATAAGTGGAGAAGGATGGGTAAAAATAGGCGACGGAGAAATTACGCTGAGTGCCAACAGCTACTATATCTTACCCAAGGAAGTAGCTCATCGTTATGGTAGTTCTCCCCGGGATCCCTGGAGTATCTATTGGGTACACTTTACGGGTGAAACGGCCGACCTTCTTTATGCCCGCTTTGCACCGAATCGACACACTGCTCCGTCCATTCCTTATGACGATCTCCATATCCGTTTATTTGATTCGCTATTCAACTTGCTGGAAAACGAGCTGAACCAACAGGAAGTTGAACTGCTCTATATCCGGCTGATCCAGTTTCTGAGCCTCTTCGCCTACGGGGACAAAATCAGGATAAAGCCATCTAACGATCGGATTGCAGCATCTATTGCCTTCATGAAACAGCACCTCGAAAAGAATCTCACCGTTACAAACCTTGCCGGGCAAGCTAATTATTCGGTTTCCCGCTACTCGGAACTTTTCAGAGACAGGACGGGTTATTCACCCATCCAGTATTTCTTACGGTTGAAAATTCAATGGTCTTGCCAATACCTGTATTTCACCCAAATGAATATCAAGGAGATCTGTAAAAAAATTGGGTTTGATGATCCCTACTACTTTTCGCGCATGTTCAAAAAACAAATGCACCTCTCGCCTATACAGTATAGAAAAAAACACAAAATATAATTCCCTGTACTTCTGCAATCCTATTTATATCTGTGGTAATTTATAGCCATTATGATAGTCTGCAGACAAGTAACCGTTGGCTTCTTTATCGGTAAATATGCGTTTAGAACGATCCCAGTATAATTTTCTACCAGTACGATAGGCTATATTCCCCATCTGTGAAAATACAGCAATATGTGCTCCGGCTTCTATTGGCGCGTGGACAAGAGAACTATCTTTTTTACGGATAGCCGTTATAAAGTTCTCCATATGTACATCCAGGCCTTTATCCTTAGGCTTTTGCAAAGATATCACCTGCATCCTGTCTTTCTCCGGAATAACTTCCCATCCACCTCTATTCAACACCAAGGTACCATTGTCTCCAATAAAAGCAACGCCGTGTGTTCTACCATAAGGGCCTAAGCTAATGCCTATCGCATGTTCCCACTGGATACTGAAATCATCAAACTCATAAACGACGCTCATCGTATCCGGTGTCTCCGAAGCCCCCTGTGGGTCGGCATACTTACCTCCCGAAGCCATAACCGAGACCGGATCAGACACTTTCATGCCCAGCAAGGCATAATCCAACATGTGTACACCCCAGTCAGTCATTAGTCCCCCTGCATAGTCCCAAAACCAACGGAACTCAAAGTGAAATCTGTTTGGATTAAATGGTCGCTTACGCGCCGGGCCTAACCATAAATCATAATGAACACCTTCAGGTACCGCTGTATCCGGTTTCGGAGTAATTGGTTTTTTCCAGTCTACATAAGACCAGGCCTTTACCGTTCTGATCTTCCCCAGCTTCCCCGAATGGACAAAATCGATAGCGTCCCGAAAATGCTGTTGGCTCCGCTGCCATTGGCCAACCTGAACAATGCTGGAATTACCACGGACCGCATTCACCATGATATCGCATTCCTTCACAGAATTCCCGATAGGTTTTTCAACATATACATGTTTCCCGGCTTTGACAGCATCGACCAGCTGCAAACAATGCCAATGGTCTGGCGTAGCAATGATAACAACATCCACCAGGTCTCCCGCCAGCATTTCAGCATAAGAAACAAATGTCTTCACCTTAATTCCGCGGTCAGACAATTCAGCCTCACGCTTCCGCAACACATTTTCGTCGACATCACAGAGCGCCGTACAAGTTACATTTGGAATTTTTAAAATGGCGTTCAGGTTTGACCATCCCATTCCGTGCGCTCCGATTAGTCCTACCCTTATCTCGTTCTCTGCACGGTTGGCAAAAGTCTGAGAAAGAGGTATAAAAGTCGATGCTGTGAAAAGGGATGAAACCTTTATAAAGTCTTTTCTGTTCATTATCATTCTTTTAGATAAATAGGCTTATACAAAGGTATAAAAATAGAATGTTGACTTTTAGGACAAACTGTAATTATTCGTTTACAGTAAAAATAATCAATCCCTAACCGTGGGACCGTTTATCGTAAGTACTCCATCGTCGCCAATCTGAAGTTCATCTAAAAAAACGAGTCTATCATTGCCTGTCTTACTTGTTCTTCCATGATATACACACCAAACCTTTCCATCCCTGTCTTTCAAAAGGCTGTTATGTCCTGTACCCGAAACAATTCCTCCCCGATCGGTATTTTTTTGAAGGATAGGGTTAGCGATCGACTTTTGAAAAGGTCCCAAAGGACTTGATGATGTAGCATATCCAACAGCATAATGTTGACCACCAAAGAAATTTGCAGAATACATCATATAATAGGTGTCACCATCTTTGAAAAGGTATGAGCCTTCCGTCCATCGACGATTAACCTCGCCCGAAGTCACCGAACGGCTCTCCCATTCCGCCTGTTCGTCGTCCATAGAAACCGGCGGCCTTAATAGCAGTACAGGATCACCTATTACCGACGAAAAGTCAGCTGCTAATTCCACACCATATATCCAACTCTCTTCGATCTCGTCAAACATATTTTTCTTCCTGGCCCACGCTGAAATCTCCGACTCTACGGCATGTTTATAACAACATCTTGAATAATACAGATACAATTTTCCATCTTCCGCAAAGTAGACATTTGCATCAATTATAGGATATCCAGGATCAAATAAGGGTTCTCCCGTCATATCTACAAATGGTCCTGTCGGACTATCTGCTACAGCTACACCTATTTTATAGTTTTCGAGTTCATTATTCGGATTATTTTTCCAGTGCGCACTATAAAACAAGTAGTACTTTCCATTTCTTTTATACACTTCAGGAGCCCAAAAATCCTTTGTTCCCCAACTTTTCTCCTGGTCGGCAGAGTAAACCTGACCTTCGCTTTTCCAATTCTTTAGGTCGTGTGATGAATACGCCATGAATCCTTTTTCAACACCACCTGTACCGTACATATAATACGTATCCGAATCATCGTCGTATATAATAAATGGGTCCCCGAAAGCCACATCCAAAGGATTATTGGATTCATTTCCTTTAGACCGCTCGACTTTTCCGGCAGTTCGGTTATTGCATGAGATCTGCATTAAAGTTATCCCTATGAGGATTAAAAACATTCTATTCATAATT
>JBEBVG010000233.1:0-3673 GCA_040392845.1 Sphingobacterium sp.
TACGAAGAAGCTAGAGACTGGGCTTATAAAGTCATGATGCCTGATCCGAAAGATGGTTTTCAACATGAGCTGAATCCTTCTTATGAAGATGTATTTGTAAAATATTGTACAGATCAATATGATATCAAGGAGTCGATTTGGGAAATAGAATTCTATGGTAATTGTACAACAGACAATGGGTTTACAGAGACAGGCCTGGTAGGTAGCAATAATGGTATACGTTATCTTGGTGATGATAGTGATTATGGAGGCAAATATGTATATAGTACCGGTATTATCAGGATACCCGCTCGTACATGGTATACATTCGAAGGACCGGGAGATATCATATCACCTGATGAGAGACGGGACTGGTCCATTGCCAATTATAGCATAGACGGAACCCCTGCTTATGAAACAGCTGTAGCTGCGAATACTATAATCGGGAGAAGTAGTGGTAAATGGCGTAGAGAGCTGGAGGTTGTGTATCCAAAAACCAAAAATATCAGCCCGAATAACTTTCCGTTGTTGCGGTTTTCGGACGTACTTCTGATGTTTGCCGAAGCTGAAAACCAAATTCATGGCGGGCCAACGGCAGATGCTATTGCTGCAGTGAATAGGGTAAGGCGAAGAGCGTATGGCAAGGATTTACCTGTAGAATCAATAAGATATATACGGATCGACAATGTTGGAAGCGGCTACGTAGCAGCCCCTAATGTGACGATTACCGGGGGAGGTGGAACGGGGGCTGAAGCTCAGGCTTTTGTACATCCTACCAATAGAAGATTGACACATATCAAAGTGCTGAACCCGGGAACAGGTTATACGAGTGAGCCAGTAATAACTATTACCGGAGGTGGAGGAATAGATGGTACTGCTACCGCTATCCTTAGTCAAAGGGCATCCTCAGATTATTTATTGGATGAAGATTTGTACGGTACCAAGGAAGATTTTCAGGTCTTTATTGAAGAAGAACGTTTACGTGAACTTTGTTTTGAAACGAATAGAAAAGGAGATCTAGTCAGGTGGGGCAAATATCTGGAGTATATGGAACGGATTAAGAATGATTTCGTATTTGGTGACCCGAGTTTGGGAATTGTTGCCAATTTCAGTCATGTGGGGTTACGCTATTTTCAAAATGTGTCAAGAAAAGATTTGTTATGGCCGCTACCGATGAATGAGATGACACTGAATCCAGGTCTCAAGCCACAGAATTATGGATATTAAAAAATGGACGATGATTATGAAAAGTATATTTTTTGCATGGGTTGCACTTTCTATTATATCGATCACCTCTTGTCAGAAGTTTGAATCGGATAAGCCTTTGATCTTTGATGTGTCGGTCGATAAAACAACCTATAAAGTAGGGGAGCCGGTTGTATTCAATTTTAAGGGAGGGGATGCGCATCAGATTTCGCTTTATTCCGGTGAAGTAGGAAATGATTATGCGTATCGGGATAAAAATCGCGTTGATCAAATAAGCAGAGTGTTTTTTTCTTTTCAGACACAAAATACACCAAATACGACGGAGATTAACCTGGTTAATCCGGACTTATATATCTCCACGGATTTTAATGGTGAATATGATTATGCTAATGTAGCAAACAATGCGACTTGGATACCTTTGTCCGACCTGTATGAGTGGAGTCCACGCGTAGTGGGTGCCGCGCCATGGACCCCCTCGGGAATCAAAGATATTACAGATTATATTGAGGACGGCAAGCCCTTTTATTTGGCATTTAAGGTTACATCGGCAGCAGCTCCCCCCACAGGAGCATTGTCAAGGAATTGGAGAACAAATAACCATCTCTTAATGGTGGAGACGATTAGTGGAAATTATCTTAGCCTGGCAAATTTTGCTGGTATGAATTGGCAATTGGTAGATAGATATCTGCCTACTTTGGAGGATATCTATGAACACACAACAAGTCAGGTTGCTACATCCAATATATTGGTGTTGGGGTATTATCGAACAGATAGTCCATATTTTCGTCAAGCAGCCGAAGTATGGGGAGTTTCGAAAAAAATCCAGCTTGGAGAGATTAATTTAGGCGCTGAAGGAAGTGTGTCGCTTAAGCAGTATATAGACAATCCTTTAGAGAGCTATACACATTATTATGAGACGCCTGGCGTTTATAAGGTTGTGTTTGTCGCTTCCAATGCAACTATATCAAGTAGTAGCCAAGTGATCAAAGAGTTGGAAATCACTGTAACACCATGAAAGACTTTTCTGATCAATACCCCAGCGACAACGGTCTGTTCAATAGACGGAAAATGCTTTCCATTCTTGGAGTAGGCGGTTTGTCAGGTACCTCTGCCCTTGCTCTTTCCACACCTCATACTTATGACAGGAAAGAAAAAAAAGGCTCATTACATTATTGTGATGATGTAGCGAAAATGAAAGCCGAGGGCTCATTAAGCGAAGGTGACCATGTGGGAACACATGGCTTCTATAAAGTTGGAGATGGAGGACATGCGTTGTACCGTATTGTCAAACTTCCCCAGCAAATTGATGAAGCGGAATATATTGCATTGCAAAATGGGTTAGCTGCACAGTTAATTGGTGTGGATAAAATCAATTACCGGATGTTCGGTACCAGATCTGACGGTCAAAACGATGACGGGGTACAAATTAAAGCAGCTCACGCCTTTGCTAATAAGCATGGTCTTGCGGTTGAAAATACGTCGGGAAAATTTTGGATTCGAGATACAACAGGCATCACTATACAGACGAATGTTCAATGGGGACAAACGGTGTTTTATATTGATGAGCGCTATAATACAGATGTCGCTAGATTCAGGATTCGTAGCAGATTACGAACTGAGGCAATTGAATTGACCAATGAAGGGAAACAATCCTTTTTACGGGCTTTGAATGCAGGGGACGTGATTATTCCCGAACTTGCTAAGTATGCGAATAGTCTTGTTGTGATAATTGATAATAATGACAAAATAGGAGCGCGGCAAGGAGGGAGTGTTAATCAAGGAAAAGGAAAGCAGGATTTTTTTTATGTAGAAGAGTTCGGACGAGTGATTGGCGAGGTGTTCTTGAAGTTTTCAGATTATACTTCATTGATAGCTTATCCGGCAGAGCAATCTTATCTCACCGTGGATGGAGGTACATTCTTCATGAGTGGGGATAGCTCGGATGTGTATCCCAAAAAGTATATGGTCAACGGAATCCAGATTCAGCGGAGTAGGACGATTGTTCAAAACCAATGGGTAGGATTGGAGCCTGGGAAAAGAGACGTTTCAATTAATCCGCGATCTGGCTTTTACATTCTATCATCGGTATATGATGTTCAGTTACGAAATATTCGACTCATCCCTTGGGAGAAAAATCGGAAAACGAAAGAGACTTATGTGCCGGCCGGTACATACGGTATTTCAGGAACCTTAATGATGAATGTTTTGTTTAGTAATATTACGGCGGAGGCCGGAGACATTCATTGGGGGGTATTTGGGACGAATTATGTCAAAAACCTCAGACTAGAACAATGTTACTTAAATAGGTTTGATGTACATTCTTTTGGCTGGGGGGTTACGATTTTGGATTCAGAGATTGGTCCTCGGGGAATTACCATCACCGGGGGAGGTGATCTTCGTATAGAAAATACGACTTGTTATGATGATACATTTGTCATATTTAGACATGATTATGGTTCGCGCTGGGATGGCAATGTGCTTTTAAAAA
>JBEBVG010000234.1:0-3664 GCA_040392845.1 Sphingobacterium sp.
ACATGTCACAGACTTACGGGTAGATTGTCCGGAATATGAGAGAATATTATAATTAAATCGAATATGAACAACGAAATTTTATTTGTCGAAAGACAAAGATTTAAGCAATGGTGGTGCTGGTTAATTCTACTGAGTTTGAACGGATTTTTCCTTTATGCGGTTTTCAAGCAAGTAATCGGCGGACAACAATTTGGAGATAAGCCAATGAGTAATACTGGGCTTTTAGTTGCAACAGGCCTTATAATATTGGTAACACTGTTGTTTGTTAAATTTTGCCTGAGTACCATAATCAAGGAAGACGGAATCTATGTCCGTTTTTTTCCTTTTCACCTAAAATATAAACACTATCCTTGGGATGTCTTGACTAAGTGTTATGTCAGAGTGTATTCGCCGATAGGCGAATATGGGGGTTGGGGATTGCGGTTTAGTCTCTCTGGAAAAGGCAAGGCATATAATGTTTCGGGCAACAAGGGATTGCAGCTTGAGTTTACCAAAGGTAAGAAACTACTTATTGGCACAAATAAATCCGATGACCTGGCCGACACATTGCGTAAGATCGGACAATTGAAGTCCTAAAAACTTCCAAAAAAAAGAGGAATCGATTTTGCTGTTAATAATACGTGAATGCGAAGCATTTTATGTAAGTTTGCAGCAGACAAAAAAGGAAATGGTGTTCTTCCTTACCCAACCGCTCCGAAAAAGCTGATGACGCCTGATTAATTAAGTATTGACAATTTAATCAGGTAAGCTATGTCTAAATACAAACAAAGTACGATCCGCAGAAAGATAAACCTCTCCACTCGATTATTCTTCCGAAAATACCCTGCTATTTCCTATATTATCAGGTGGTTTTTAATCAGTTTATTCATTAGTGTATGTATTGGCAGCGCTTCGGCCGGCTTTTTGATTTCGTTGGAGTGGGCAACCAATTTTCGCGAAAATCATCTTTGGTTGATAGCGTTACTCCCTGTTGGAGGTCTACTCATTGGGCTCCTTTATCACTATTTTGGCAAAGATGCTGAACAGGGCAATAATCTTCTAATTGATACCATCCATCAGCCAAAGCAAACCATTCCTTTCCGTATGGCTCCGTTTGTGTATATCGGAACCATTGCCACTCATTTCTTTGGAGGCTCGGCGGGACGGGAGGGAACGGCCTTGCAGATGGCCGGGGCGATTGCCGATCAATTTTCAAAACCATTTAGGCTCTCACCTTCGGATAGAACGATACTTATCATAGCGGCTATTGCAGGTGGGTTTGGGTCCGTATTTGGAACTCCCTTAGCGGGTGCAATTTTTGGATTGGAATTTTTTCTTCTGGGCCGTATTCGGTATAATGCTATTTTCCCGGCCTTTATGACAGCAGTTATTGCGGATATTGTGACAAAACTGTGGCAGGCACAGCATACGCATTATTACATTGATTTTGTCCCCGATATTTCGCTCCTTTCTATCGTTTACGCCATTATTGTAGGTGTTTTCTGTGGGTTATGTGCTGCCACATTCAGCAAGGTCATCCACAAAACAGGCAGCTTGTTTAAGTCAAAAATTGCCTATCCACCGTTGCGACCTTTTGTCGGTGGTATCCTGGTAGCGTCTGCAGTATGGGCTATAGGCACCACAAAATATATCGGCTTGGGTATTCCGACGATTGTTGATTCCTTCGAACAGCAGCTGCCGGTATATGATTTTGCGGTGAAAATGATTTTTACCATTATCACTCTTTCGGCAGGGTTTAAAGGTGGAGAGGTGACACCTTTATTTTTTATTGGCGCGACTTTAGGAAATGCGTTGGCCTATTTTATTCCATTGCCTGTAGGGCTTTTAGCGGGGATGGGCTTCGTCGCTGTTTTCGCGGGAGCGACTAATACACCGATTGCATGCAGCATCATGGCTATTGAACTTTTTGGGGCAGAGTGCGGTGTATACGTTTCTATCGCCTGTGTGGTCTCTTATTTGCTGTCAGGACATACGAGTATTTACCGAAAGCAGCTGATCGGAGAACCTAAAAACCGCAGGTTTTCTAGTCATGAAGGCAAGCGGATAAATGATCTTTGAAGCGTTGACAGGATTCAGATCTACCTGCTGACTACTGTGACACCTTTACCCACGAAATCCGGTTTGAAATAGGTCTTGTCGCCCGATATAATCAGATTTTTAAGTCCCACGGTAGCATTTTCCTCCGATAATGTTCTTACCGAACTTTTGCCTGCTAATTTGATGTTTAACGTGTCTATGGATACTGAAGAATCGTATTCTAACAGGCCGTTCATTATCTGTGCGGATATTTTATCAGCTTTAAGATCGATAAGTTCGATCTTGCTGCCATTGCTCGCCTTCACAGTCATGTTATTCATGTGAAAACGCTTGTCCGATTGGCCCGGATAAAATCGTACCGTGCTTTTATTGTCGGCGCTGATGTCAACATCTCTTTGTTGTAATTTACCTAGTGTCAGATAGCAATTATTGACGCCCGTAATTGAAGAGATCTCTTCGCGGTGATGTATGTTTATATTTGCATAACCTTTTACAGTGAGGATTAATGTATCTTTGACGGTCTTATAGGAGAAATTTTGAGGACTTTCGCTAAAAAGTTTATTGGGACGAGCCTTTGTACTGTCGCTTATGGGGTAGAGATTTAAGTAAATGCGAGAATAGTGATCCGTATCTCCAATGATTTTAATGTGCTTCATGGTATTTTGTATTTCGCGGTGGAGAGCAATATCATATTTGTCCTGCCAAAACTTAGACAGACCATTTACAGGTGTGCCTTTATCCGTTAATGTTATTTTTCCGGTCAGGGCTGGGATATTTAGCCAGATCAAGACCAGGATTGCAGCAATGCTGAGTAATATATTTGATGTTTTCATGTTAATTGCGTTTTTTGTAATACGTGTTTACTTCTTCCATACTGATATCGAGCAAGTCCAGTGTACTAAAAAACTGTGGTAGCTCCACGTCAATAAAATGCTTCTTTTTCATTCTGGCCACTTTTTTTTTGGCGTCTTTAGCAATAAAGAAACCTAAACCTCTCTTATTGTAGATAATTTCCTGTTGCTGAAGCAGGTCATAGGCACGCATGACCGTATTGGGATTGACCTCTAATTCTCCTCCCAGATCCCTCACGGATAATATTTTCTGCTCTGCCAACCATTCTTCTTTTAGTATCTTCTCCATCACATGGTCGGCAATCTGGAGATAAATAGCTTTTTCGGTATCAAAACGCATATCAGATCTCCTTTTCTTTTAGTTTGTAGTAGATGCTGACGAAGAGAAGCGCCAAAATCGCCAGGAAGAGGCTGATATTTATTCCCGACACCAGCGCTCCTTCTACCTGTAGATTGATTGACCCATCCCGATTGGATGGACTATTGCGAGTCATGATCTGTATATATAGCGGTACGCCAATGATAAAGAACAGATACGACCCATATTTGTATGTTTTGAAGATATAGAAAGACAGGATATGAAAGGGAACGAGAAAGATAAAAAGAAAAAGCATGAGGACTAGGAGTGGGCCTGTAATAAATGGGGAGAGCTGGAAGATTTCGATCCGGCTCATGTCATAATACAACTGACCGGTATTTTCCAGGGATTGGGTGATGGACGGGAGATAAAGATGTTTGTAAAGAGAAATGAAGAGATAATCTGCTGTGGTATAGCA
>JBEBVG010000235.1:0-3661 GCA_040392845.1 Sphingobacterium sp.
AACTAAAAAACTATGACGGAACTAAAAAAAGGAGATAAAGCACCTGAAATCGTTGCTAAAAATCAACACGGAGAGATTGTTAAGCTTTCAGATTTCAGAGGTAAGAAGGTAATTTTATACTTTTACCCCAAAGACAATACCCCGGGCTGTACTACAGAAGCCTGTAATTTTCGTGACAACTATCAGAGTCTTCTGGATGATGGCTTTGAAGTTATTGGCGTAAGTATCGACAGCGAACAGTCCCATCAAAAGTTTATTGCCAAATTCGAACTTCCTTTTACTTTGTTAGCTGATGAAGATCAAAAGATTGTCAACGACTACGGCGTTTGGGTAGAGAAGAACATGTATGGCAAAAAATATATGGGCACTGCACGAACTACTTTTGTGATCGATGAAGACGGTGTTATCCAACACATCATTAAAAAAGTAGATAATAAAAATGCGACAGGACAGGTTCGTGATCTGTTTGCTTAAACTAAGATCGTACTGAGGAATCTTATGTCTAAAATCTAAATACTAATATCTATATTTGCCATTATGAGCAAACAGACAGACGATTTTTTCAAGAGCATTATCTCACATGCTAAGGAGTACGGTTTTGTGTTTCCTTCCAGTGAAATTTATGACGGACTAAGTGCCGTGTACGATTATGGTCAGCTAGGTTCTGAACTGAAGAACAACCTAAAGACTTATTGGTGGAAGTCCATGGTGCAGCTGAACGAAAATATTGTCGGGATAGATGCCGCTATCTTTATGCATCCTACAACATGGAAGGCTTCAGGTCATGTCGATGGATTCAATGATCCGATGATCGACAATAAAGACTCGAAAAAAAGATATCGCGCAGATCAGTTGATCGAAGATAAAATCGACCGCTATGAAAAGGATGGCAAAACAGATAAGGCGGCACAACTACAGAAAGATCTGGATGCTGCATTGAACGCAGACGATTTAGCCCGCTTAAAAGCCATCATCGAAGAACATAATATTGTATGTCCTATATCAGGTACCCGGAACTGGACCGATGTACGTCAGTTTAACCTGATGTTTGCCACACAGATGGGCGCGATGGCCGACGGTGCAGAACAAGTATATTTACGCCCGGAAACGGCACAAGGCATCTTTGTGAATTTCCTAAATGTTCAAAAAACAGGCAGGATGAAAATTCCTTTTGGGATAGCACAGATTGGTAAAGCATTCAGGAATGAGGTTATCGCCCGCCAGTTTATCATTCGTATGCGCGAGTTTGAGCAAATGGAACTGCAATTTTTCGTTCGTCCCGGCTCTGAATTGGAATGGTATGAAAAGTGGAAGCAAACACGTTTAAAATGGCATTTAGCTTTAGGAGCTGATCCATCCAGGTATCGTTTCCATGACCATGTAAAATTAGCACACTACGCCAATGCCGCAGTGGATATTGAATATGACTTTCCATTTGGTTTCAAAGAGGTAGAAGGTATCCACTCCCGTACTGATTTTGACTTAAAGCAACACCAGGAATACTCTAAGAAAAAAATGCAATATTTTGATCCCGAAATCAATCAAAATTACATTCCTTATGTTGTTGAAACATCGATAGGACTGGATCGATTATTTCTCAGCATATTAGCTAACTCATTAGTGCATGAAGACTTATCTACGGAGGAAAAACAAGACGCACGGGTTGTGTTGAAGTTCCACCCTGCCATTGCACCGGTAAAGGCGGCTGTACTTCCTCTGACAAAGAAAGATGGCCTTCCCGAAAAAGCTCGCGACGTTATGGCGCAGCTGAAGCTAGACTTCAACATCCAATATGACGAGAAAGATTCAATTGGTAAACGTTATCGTCGCCAGGACGCTATAGGTACACCATTCTGTATCACGGTAGACCACCAGACCTTAGAAGATAACACTGTTACGATACGTCACCGCGACAGCATGGAACAAGAGCGTGTACATATAGACCAGTTACATCAGATTATAGGAGAGCTGGTAAGTTGGACCAAGCTTCTAAAGCAGCTTATTTAAGCTATCGAACAAATACTACAAAATTTGAGAAAGGGCAACACAGGACAAGGTGTTGCCTTTTCTTTTTCGTACCTTTGTAGTGGAAATAATAGCGGATACAACGCTTTCACACATTAACTATTTTTTATATGGTAAAGGTTATTAATATACTTACATGTATCGTTCTGTTTAGTATTATCGGAATCCAGGCTTCTTATGCCCAGTCTGAATCACCGGTCAAACTCACAGCATTAGATACTGTACCCGTTTCCCAGATCGATACCGAACAAAAGAGGCTAGCTGCAGAGAAACAACGAGCAATAGACAACGAACGACGGGAAGCTGCCGCAGAACAAAGACGAATAGCAAAGGCAGAAGAGGAAGCTCAAAAGGCCGAGAAAAAAGCAGAAAAAGAAAGGATTAAAGCCGAAAAAGCAGCCATAAAACGTGAAAAGCAGCTAGTGAAACGTGAAAAGGAACTAGCTAAGGCACAAAAAGCACGGGCAAAAGCGCAAAAGAGATATGACAAAGCAATAAAGAAGTCGGAAAAGCTTGAAAAGAAAATTGTTAAGCAAGAAAAGAAAATCGATAAGCTGCAAAAAGATTTCGATAAAAAAGTCGATAGAAAGACCTTAAGTGGCATCGATCAGGAGAAAGCCAAGATTAAGATCAGCAAAGAGGAAATTAAACTAAAAGAACTCCGCAGAGATTTAGAAAAGAACGAAAAGGAAATCAACAAGCTAAGATAAAAGTCCTATTTCAAGACAATACTGGCTCTCCCCATAATGGCATTATCGGCATATAAAAGCACGGTATAAGCGCCCTTACGGAAGCCTTGATTGTCATTATTCCATAGGAATTCGTATTCTTCTCCATTGTTTGTAAAACGGATAGTCTCTTTGAAAGTATACTGAAGATCATCGTTGTTGACCTGGAATATATTCTCTTCTTTCACAATGAGATTACCGTTAGGGTCTACAATACGAACGTACACATCTTTATTCCCCTTTGTCGCCAACGGATTATCAGCTATCGAAAACTGAATTTGTAATTCATCTACCCGTTTGGCTTTGGTTTCAATTTCCTTATTGCCTCGTCGTTTGATCTCAACTCCATTAATTAACATATTAGAGACTTTAATGGACGACGCCATACCTACCTTTTCTTCCAGGACACGATTGGTGTATTCCAATGAGTGTACCCTATCCGTCTGCGAATAAATAGTATTATTTAGCTCCTGATTTTCTTTCTGTAGGATTTCATTTTGAAGATTGAGTTCTTCAATTCTAACCTTCAGTTCTGAGACACTACTTTTTAGCCCCTTAACTTGCAGCTTTAAATCCGCCAGACGATCTTCAGAAAGGTTAGTAACATCTAGATTGGAGCGTAAGTTCGCAATACCTTCTCTTACTTTTTGCTCACTCAACATAATATCCTCCGAACCGATAGTCTCTCCCTCTCGTTGGATATTATCCAATTCGGCCTCTATCCTATCTATTTCTATTTGTAAATTTTCCTTCTGTAATGCTATAGTATACAGTTTTTCTCCTGAAGATCTAAATTTTACATAAAAATAGACATTCGTCAAAAGAAGAGCAACTATAGCGATAATAAAGAAATAAACCTTGGAATTATCCTTTTTTCTTACCTGAATTTCACTTTTATTTTCCTTACT
>JBEBVG010000236.1:0-3625 GCA_040392845.1 Sphingobacterium sp.
ATACCTGGAATGCTATACCGTTGGATCCACAAAAAGTTAAACTTTCGTGGATAGACACCGCTCCGCCAGGAATGGTGCTATACGATGAAGGTACAGTTGGAATCCGCTCATCCGCTAAAGAAGGTGATTACGTTTTGCTCTATAGCATCTGTGAGGTCGACAATAGCACTAACTGCAGTGAAGCGACGGTAAGGGTACGTGTCCGAAATGTGTTAGCTGCACAGGATGATTATTATGAACTTATCATCGATCGGAGTAGTGTCGTATCACCGAGTGTGCTGGAAAATGATTTTTCATCCGAACTCTCTGCCTCGCCGTCAGAGCTTCGGCTTATTCCGGATAAGCCGAGTCACCCATTTATGAAAATGGATGTAGATGGTGTGATTTTCTTTCCGGAGGGTACAAAAGTAGGTCGCTACACTTATCCTTACACGGTTTGTGAATTAGGTAGACCTGGCAATTGCCAAAACGCTGTGGCCATAATTGATATCAAGGCAAAGGATCTGTTTGTTCCTAATATTGTTACACCAAATGGCGACGGTTTTAACGATTACTTAGAAGTCATTGGTTATGAGTATTATGATAAAATGGAGTTATTGGTGTTCAATTCTGGAGGAATAGAAGTATATCGGAATGTTGACTACAAAAATGATTGGGATGCCAGCCACTTACCCCAAGATATCTATTATTATATCCTGTATTTAAAAAAAGGTAACCAAAACACGGTACATAAAGGATATGTCCATGTCAAAAGGTAAATTTTTTTATATCAAGCCGAAAAACTGCTTCCACACCCACAGGTGCTTGATGCGTTAGGATTATTGAATGTAAAACCACGAGCATCGAGACCATTTTTAAAATCGACCTCCATGCCGGCTAAATACATACCATGGGCTTTGTTCATGAAAAGCCGAATTCCGTCGATTTCATATTCGGAGTCCCCTTCTTTCTTTTGGTCAAATCCCAATATGTAACTCATCCCTGAGCAACCACCTCCTTCTACACCTACACGTAGACCAAAGTCAGGTCCTATTTCTTGTTGATCTATTAATTTTTTTAGCTCAGCCAGTGCCCCAGCTGTCAATGTTACTGGTGCAGGGGCGGTTATATTTTCTGTACTCATGATTTTATTCTCCTTATGTTGCTGGAGTACACAGTATGTTATCTTATATATGATATCATTGTCTCTTTTCTTCGCAATGACGCTTTTTAAGAGAACGGATTATTTGTTGTGCACTCATCAATAAATAATAAGGCAAAAATACGTAATTTTAAACACAAAATAAGATAACGACAATTTTTTACACGGCGTAAACATTAAACATATATGGAGTTTGTAGCATTTTTTACAAGACTTTTTTCTCTTACTTTTGGTGTATTTGCAGCATTAGTATTAGCCTTTTATATCATATGGCCGAAAATCGAAAATTATATACTCAAATTAAATAATATAAATCAGCATAAGAGTCAGACCAAAGCCTATCGTCAGCTTACGTTCGCGGCCTATGAAAGGTTGATACTCTTGGTTCATCGTATTTCACCTCAGCAGGTTATGCTGCGCCACCATGACGTCCGAATATCTGTTGCGCAATTTAGACAGATCGTAATTTCAGATATAGAAAATGAATACCAACATAATTTTACGCAACAACTCTATGTATCGGATGCGGCTTGGACGACGGTCAGAGATTTGAAAGATAGTACGATTACATTGCTGCGAAATGCAAGTAGCGGGCTAGGCGAGAATGCTAGCCTTGATGATTATATTGCTATCGTGTTGCGGCATATTAATGAGCTTGATACCAATCCTTACGATGCTGCTCAAATTCTTTTAAAAAGAGAGTTGAATACCTATTAATATTCTTTTCAAAAACACATGGAATGTTGTATATTTGCAGCTTATTAAAAAGCAACGTCCTATTTAAAAAAATAGTAAGAACAATGGAAAGAGATCAAGCAATCTTTAATCTTATCGCTGACGAGCAACGACGCCAGGAAGAAGGTATCGAGCTCATTGCATCAGAAAACTTCGTAAGTAAACA
Source organism: Sphingobacterium sp. (assembly GCA_040392845.1). Taxonomy (GTDB): domain Bacteria; phylum Bacteroidota; class Bacteroidia; order Sphingobacteriales; family Sphingobacteriaceae; genus Sphingobacterium. The sequence continues at coordinate 2,043 of JBEBVG010000236.1, forward strand.
AGTCATGGAAGCGGCAGGCTCAGTATTGACCAACAAATATGCTGAAGGCTTGCCGGGAAAACGTTATTATGGAGGTTGTGAAGTTGTAGACGAGATCGAAAGTATTGCAATCGATCGTGCGAAAAAGCTTTTTGGGGCGGAATGGGTAAATGTACAGCCCCACTCGGGAGCCCAAGCCAATGCAGCTGTTTTTCTGGCAACAATTAAACCGGGCGATAAAATTTTAGGTCTCGATTTATCACATGGTGGCCATTTAACGCATGGCTCTCCAGCTAATCTTTCCGGTAAAATATACGAACCCTTGTTCTATGGCGTAAAAGAAGATACTGGTCTTATCGACTATGAACAGTTGGAAGAGACAGCCCTTCGTGAGAAGCCAAAAATGATTATCTGTGGTGCATCTGCCTATTCGCGAGATTGGGATTATGCCCGCATCCGTAAGGTAGCAGATGAAATAGGCGCCCTCGTTATGGCTGACATTTCGCATCCTGCAGGTTTAATCGCTAAAGGATTGTTGAGTGATCCGCTTCCCTATTGTCATATTGTGACAACGACTACCCACAAGACACTCCGTGGTCCGCGTGGGGGTATGATTATGGTAGGTAAGGATTTTGAAAATCCCTGGGGTATCAAGACACCAAAAGGTGAGATTAGAACAATCACTCAACTATTGGATCTCGCGGTTTTTCCAGGTACACAAGGAGGTCCGTTAGAGCACACAATTGCAGCGAAGGCAATTGCTTTTGGAGAAGCATTGTCCGACGATTATTTGGAATATGCAAAACAAGTACAGCAAAATGCACAGGCTTTGGCAAAATTCTTTGTGGATCGTGACTATAAAATTATTTCCGGAGGTACAGATAACCACTTGATGTTGGTTGATTTGCGGAATAAAGATGTCTCTGGAAAAGAAGCGGAAGCAATATTAGGACAGGCAGGCATCACAACTAATAAGAATATGGTACCTTTTGATACACGTTCACCTTTTGTAACATCTGGTGTACGTTTCGGAACAGCGGCAATTACGACTCGTGGTGTCAAAGAAACAGAGATGATCCAAATCGGCGAGTTAATTGATGAAGCATTACAAAACCGTTCTGATGAAACAAAATTGGCGACAATTCATGATAAGGTGAAGACTATGATGGCTAAATTCCCATTGTACAAATAGTTTTTGCACTTATTTCTATTCTTTAGAGCTTCAAGGGAAACTTTGGAGCTCTTTTTTTGTTATTATATTGTAGCAAATAAAATGTAAATTAGTGTTAAATAATAAAGGAAACTTTGATAAATACTAATTTTGACTTATTTTAGAATACATAATTAAAAATATTTTGCCTATCGGAACAACATTACTCTTATTCAACGCTTAGTAAAATCCTAGCTTAAATTAGGTATATTATGAATTTATTGAAAAATAAGAGTGATCACGAGCTTATAGAAGCTTATATAGCCGGTAATGAAGAAGGTTTACGATTCTTGATAGAGCGATACAAGACCAAGATATACACAGCGATATATGTCCGCGTAAAAGATGAATTCCTTGCTGAAGATATATTTCAAGAAACCTTTATTAAAGTAAT
>JBEBVG010000237.1:0-3588 GCA_040392845.1 Sphingobacterium sp.
CTAAGAATAGTGGAAAATTCAAGCTTAATTTAAAATTTGTAACTTCGCAAAGTTAGTAAATTTGGGCATCGAAAGATAATTCATATGCGGATAATATTTATGGGAACCCCTGCATTTGCAGTAGAATCCCTCAAAGCTTTAACGGAGGCAGGTGAAAATGTGGTGGCAGTCGTCACAGCACCCGACAAACCTGCGGGAAGAGGACAAAAAATTCAACAATCGCCGGTAAAACAATATGCATTAGATCATAATATTCCCGTCTTGCAACCCGATAAGCTCAAGAACAGCGATTTTTTGCAGACACTAAAGGCTTATCAGGCGGACTTACAGGTTGTTGTTGCCTTTCGTATGCTGCCTGAAGTGGTATGGAGTATGCCTCCACGGGGTACAATCAACGTACACGCATCGTTATTGCCCCAATATCGTGGTGCCGCTCCTATTAACCATGTGCTTATTAATGGCGAAAATGAAACAGGGGTGACGACATTCTTGTTGCAGCACGAAATTGACACCGGGGATATTCTACTTGCAGAAAAAGTAGATATTAAAGAAACTGATAATGCTGGAATTTTACATGATAAGCTTATGATTTCAGGAGCTGGAGTACTCTTAAAAACAATAAAGCAGCTCAAGGAAAACAGTTTATCTCCTATCCCCCAAACTGCTGTATCCCCCGAAAACCTTCGGCATGCTCCTAAAATATTTAAAGAGGACTGCCGGATCGATTGGACTCAGGGTGTAGAAGCAGTCTACAACAAAATTAGAGGTTTAAGCCCTTATCCTACGGCATTTACAACAATCGACGATAAAGTGTTAAAAATATTTGAAGCCGATAAGGAAATATCCTCTCATAACTTCGAAGCAGGAACTCCTCTTACAGACGGGAAAAGTTATTTAAAATTTGCTGTGAAAGATGGCTATATCCTTCCTACAACTGTGCAGATAGAAGGAAAGAAGAAAATGGAAATAAGCGAATTCTTAAAGGGTTACCGGTTCAGCTAATTTCTCTCTAATCATTCTTTATAAACAATAATATCTCCCGGCTGGCAGTCAAGAGCTTTACAGATCGCAGCTAATGTACTCAGACGTATAGCTTTTGCTTTTTGGTTCTTTAGAATGGATAGGTTAGAAAGAGTAATGCCTACACGACGACTTAACTCATTTAGAGAAACATTTCTTTTAACCATTATTTCGTCTAATCGTATAATTATTTTCATCTATTTCCTTATTTATTAATGGATAATCAAAGCTTGATAAAAAAACAAATTGTCTTTCAAATAGTTTTATAAGGGTAGATATAAAATTAAATTTTGTTAAAAGCTAAAAATGGTATAAAATGGAACGGTTTTTGAGGTAAATAATCAATTTTATTCAAACCAGTAATTCGCTCATAATGAGGAGATAAATTACATTTTTGTTACAAAAAAATATACTATTTTTAGTATTTTTGCATTTCATTTCAGAAGAAGTTATATAAATTAATGAGACAGCTCAAAATTACACAATCGATCACTAATCGTGAATCTCAATCCTTAGACAAATATTTGCATGAAATCGGAAAGGTAGATTTAATTACCGCTGAAGAAGAAGTCGTCTTAGCACAGCGTATTCGCGAAGGAGATCAGGTGGCATTAGAGAAGTTGACAAAAACCAATTTACGTTTCGTAGTTTCCGTAGCAAAACAATACCAAAATCAAGGTCTGACTTTAGGTGACCTGATTAACGAAGGTAATCTCGGCCTCATCAAGGCAGCAAAACGGTTCGACGAAACAAAAGGGTTTAAATTTATTTCTTACGCAGTGTGGTGGATCCGTCAGTCCATTTTACAGGCTATTGCTGAACAATCACGTATCGTACGTTTACCCCTCAATCAAGTAGGTTCATTAAGCAAGATCAGCAAAGCTTTTTCAAAATTGGAACAAGAATATGAGCGCGAACCATCCCCTGAAGAATTGGCAGACATTCTAGAAACGACAGTCGACAAAGTTTCCGATACACTTAGTAATTCGGGACGTCATGTATCCATGGACGCACCTTTTGTACAGGGTGAAGAAAATACACTTTTAGATGTATTGGAAAATGCGGATCCTGATACAGACAGCTCTTTGATTGATGAATCGTTGTCGGAGGAAATTAAACGTTCATTGTCAACTTTGACAGAAAGAGAACGGGAAATAATTATCTTATTTTTCGGTATCGGCTCTAACCATCCCCTGTCACTCGAAGAGATTGGTGAGAAGTTCAGCTTAACAAGAGAGCGTGTGCGTCAGATAAAGGACAAAGCTTTACAAAGATTACGTCATACCTCTCGTAGCAAAATTTTAAAATCTTATTTAGGCTAGTTAATAATAGCTAATACATGTAAAAGCACAAGTAACCCTTGTGCTTTTTTTATTATGTTTCCCCCGAACTATGAACTCACATTCGAGAGATAGAAATTCAAAGGCCAATTATTGATTTTGTTTAGCACGAATCTCCAGATTGATAATGATATCACGTTTTCGTCCTTCTATCAGCGAAAGATCTCCAGCTACAAACACTCCTTTTTTTCCTGAAACCATATTTCGTATACCATATACTGTCGATTCGTCCCCAGGATCAGATGCTCCTTCGTAGCGATATAAATAGTCGATCGTATAATCGTCTGTATAGTCAAACAATTCATCAAATTCTTTATTAAAATCTTTAGTGTAACCCTTTTCCTTGAGTTTTTCCAACGCAATACTTGGCGAATCATAATTAAATATAGTTTCCATATGCTACTCCTTTTTACTAGATAAACAGAGAAAGTACAATAGTTGTTTAGCTATAAGGTAGTTTTTGATGAAAAAGTCTTAAGTTTGATTATTATATCAACCATATGGCACATCACGCTCCAAATAAAGGACTAACTTCTACAACAGCTTTTGAACGATTACTCACTATCATGAACACACTTCGTGAGCATTGCCCTTGGGACAGAAAGCAGACGATGCAAAGCCTTCGGCATTTAACTATCGAAGAGATGTACGAACTGGCAGATGCTATCCTGGAAGAAGATTCCCAGGAAATAAAAAAAGAACTGGGAGACTTGATGATGCATCTGGTGTTTTATGCACGTATAGCCGAAGAGCAAGGCGCATTTGATATAAAAGATGTGCTCAACAGCGTATGTGACAAATTGATAGAAAGACATCCACACATCTATTCTGACGTACAAGTTCAGAATGAAGAAGATGTTAAACAAAATTGGGAAAACATCAAACTAAAAGAAGGTCATAAGTCCGTTTTATCGGGTGTACCTTCCGGTCTACCTTCCCTGGTTAAGGCATTCCGTATCCAGGATAAAGTGCGTGGAGTAGGATTTGATTGGGAAGACAAGAACCAGGTATGGGAGAAAGTAGAAGAAGAATTAACCGAATTTAAAATGGAGTTCGATATACAGGATGAAGACCGTATAAACCATGATAAAGCCGAACAGGAATTTGGGGATTTACTGTTTTCATTGATCAACTATGCCAGGCATCTTGGTATTAATCCTGAAAACGCATTGGAACGTACCAATAAAAAATTTGTCCGCCGTTTTACCTATCTGGAGAATCGTGCAAA
>JBEBVG010000238.1:0-3574 GCA_040392845.1 Sphingobacterium sp.
ACTACCGTCAATGCGTCGGCAACCAATATTAATGCAAAATACTTGATATACTTTACATAATCATCGATCGGATCACTTCCGGCAAACCAGGTCGCGACGGGACGGGTAAATAGAAAAACCGTCAGCAACAGCAAGACAGAAGTCATCAAAGTGACCGAAAAACTGTTGTTGTAAACCTTCCTTTTATCTTTATCCTCTACCTTTTGCAGGTACCGGAAAAAAGTCGTTTCCATGCCAAACGCCAACAGCGCGTTGAGCATCGAGACCCAGGCATAAAAGGTTGTATAAACTCCATATACAGCCGCATCCTTGAACTTGGAAAGGTAGATAGGGGTCATCAAAAAACTCAGCATCCGTGATACAATGGTCGTAAATCCATATATCACGGTATCCCCTACAAATTTTTTTATATTTGACACACCAAGAAGTTGTTTAATATATCCTTTTTCGGATTTCAAAATTTTTAAAACCTCGTATGTGATCCACCTCGGTATAATCCACCTCTTCTACTTGCGCCCGCTCGGGTCCTTCTTTACAAAAATCCAATAAAGAATTCAACGCAAAATCATCCCCTTCGGCCTCGATATAAACCGATCCGTCGTTTGCATTTATCACAAATCCTTTGACACCTAACTGGTCTGCGACAGCCTTAGTGGTCAATCGGAAATACACGCCTTGTACCTTTCCCTTAACCCGGATATTCCAGTGTTTCATGCAAGCAAATGTAATCAATTTATCATGGTAACTTTTCCAAAGTTTAAAACTTTGGAAAAGTTATGTAGCATATATCAGTATCAGACAATGCGTTCAACTTTAACATTATCTGTCAAACGGAGTTGTTTCATGTCCTTAATCAATACCAAACCTGGAGTTTTCCCAACTTCCAACGAACCAAGCTGGTCTTCCATACCCAGAGCTCTGGCGCCATTGAGTGTAGCCCATCGAATAGTTTTCTCAAAATCCAGTTCCGGATAATGTTGATGTAGTACTTTTAATTCTTCCAGAATATCGAGCGTATCGTTTGATGCCAGGCTGTCCGTCCCGATGATGACATCAACGTCATCATCGATCACGTTAAGCTTGGGCAAAGTATTCTCTATATACAAATTGGCTTTCGGGCAAACACACAGTATAATATTTCTTCCCATACGCTGGACGAAATCGAGATCTTTTACCGTTGTATAGGTATTATGTACCAGAATAGTCCTATTATTAGCCGGAAGATGGACAAGATAGGATTGCAGAGAAGCACGAGCCTGTGCTTTGAAAAGAGATGTATCAATGCCAATTTCTTTGTAAAACCTTAGGAAGTCCCCTTTTCCATACCGGAACAATATATTTTCCTCATTACTTTCCTGATTGTGTATACTAATGATATTGCTTTCTGATACAGATTTCTTAAAGGCCGTCAGCATATACTTCGAGGAGGAATATGGCGCATGCGGTGTGATGGATGAATGGAGAGGATTAAAATAAAACTCTATTTCTCTGGCTTCATCTATCTTTTGTCCAGCCACATCCTCCTGTAATCCTATAACCTCAACAAAGGTATGGTACAGTATTTTACTCTCTTCTTTTACTTTCGCAGAATCAATCGTATTCACATGATCGCCTACAGCTTGAATACCGTTTTTGTACATCATGTCGTCGGCTTTTCTCATGGCTTTTTCGATTTTTTCCTTATCCTTCTCCCGGTGACGCATTACGTATAAGAGAAAATCCACCAACCCTTGTTTCTCCGGCACACGTCCTTTGAGATAGGACAGCTCTAAATGACAGTGTGCATTGATAAACCCCGGCACCAAAACACCAGACAACCTGCGCACCTCTACTTCTGCAGGTTCTTCTCCACTATGATAAACCCCTTTGATCACACCTTCCCGATCGATCGCTATAACACCATTTCGCATCGGTGAGGAAGAAATAGGTAAAACATAATCCGCTGAAAAATACTTTAACATCCTCTATACTTTATTAAATGTAACAACACTATTCAAACTCTTTCTTACACAAAATACCAAAATATCCCTAATTATTAAATTAGATACTACAAAAAAGATTCCAAATTAAATTTAACCCCAATTAATTTATTTTAAATCGTTGTAAATAATAGGAAGGGATAAATTATCAATTTCTTTTTAGCCGCAAACTAACCAGGCTCTATTCTATATCTCTACAGATCCTTCCGCAAGATCGTGCAAAATCCTTTTTCACGAAAATCTCTGCCGATCGCAGGTAGGTGCAATTCAAATCAGCGCTATTTGCGGGCGTTATTACTTTCGCGATTTCTTGGCATACAACATAGATCACTAAGTCCGTTGTAATACATAGAGCGCTTTGAGATTCTTTATCAAAAGAATCTATGCACTGCCAATTTTTAATTAATACTTTTTTATAATTAAAAAATCTCCTAACTTTGCCGCATCGATTAGGGGTGCCTTGTCTTCGGACACGAAAAAAGGCTGAGATTATACCCTGTCTTACTTAAGGTAGGACATACCTGATCTGGATAATGCCAGCGTAGGGAAAGGGCGGTTAAATAAGTGCTACTGTAACCCCTTGCAGTAGTTGTGTTTAACTCAAATTAATTATTTTTTTATGTTAAAGCATGTTTATGCTACTTGGGCTATGTGCCTGATCGCGTTGCTAGGCTTCGCACAAAACAGTGTATCCATTCGGGTACTGGACCACAAAAAAGCTCCATTGGCGGGGGCTAATGTAACTGTCAGTTCCACGACTAAGCTGACGAAAGAAGACGGAACGGCTGTCTTTCAAAACCTGGATGACAAAAGCTATACAGCTACCGTATCTTTTGTAGGCTACAAGGAAAACAACGTCAGATTCAATCCTTCCCAGGACTATCAGATCATAGTCGTACTTACCCCGACCCATATTGAGGTTGAGGATGTCTTCGTGTATGCTACCCGGGCCAAGGAAAATTCGGCCACTACATTCAAAAACCTATCCAAAGAAGACATCAAAACCGGCAACCTTGGACAGGATATCCCTTACCTCTTAGACCAGACACCTAGTGTCATTATCGGTTCAGATGCAGGAGCAGGCATAGGCTATACGTCTATGCGTATAAGAGGCTCGGACAACCAACGTATCAACGTCACGCTGAATGGTATACCACTGAATGATGCAGAGAGTATGGGCTCATTCTTTGTCAACCTTCCTGATTTTGCATCTAGTATCGAGAGTATTCAGATACAACGAGGCATAGGAACATCTACCAATGGAGCAGGAGCTTTCGGCGCCTCGTTAAACATTCAGACAGATGCGCTCGAGTACAATCCCTATACCGAGCTGAACAATTCCTTCGGATCCTATAACTCATGGAAGAATACCGTCAAAGTCGGGTCGGGTCTTATCAGGGATAAGTATGCTTTCAATGCCAGACTGTCCCGTGTATCGTCAGATGGATACATCGAGCGAGGTAGCTCAGATCTAAAATCTTTTTATGTGGATGGTGGGTTATATACAAAGAAACACACCTTAAAAGCCACCGTGTTCTCCGGAAAAGAGAAAACATACCAAGCCTGGAACGGTGTTCCTGAGCCTCTTGTTTATG
>JBEBVG010000239.1:0-3418 GCA_040392845.1 Sphingobacterium sp.
GGTGTCGTGGTTGCCTTTATCATGTATATCAATATGATATTCCGACCTATACGCGAATTGATTGACAAATTCAATACGCTCCAAATGGGTATGGTATCTGCTGAGCGTATATTCGAAGTATTAGACACAGACGAATTTACACCCAACGAAGGTAACTACATTCCTGAACATGTTCATGGCGACATTGAATTTAAAAATGTTTGGTTTGCCTACAACGACGAAAAATGGGTTCTTAAAGACGTAAGCTTTAAGGTCAAGGCAGGAGACACACTAGCTTTAGTAGGAGCTACAGGTGCAGGCAAGTCGTCTATCATTAATATTCTCAGCCGTTTTTACGAGATCCAAAAAGGACAGATCCTGTTGGATAATGTAGATATACGGCAATACAAACTCAGTGTTCTACGAAAAAATATCTCGACTGTATTGCAAGATGTATTTCTATTCTCAGACACGATTCTTCAGAATATTACATTGAACACCCATAATATACACTTGGAACAGGTTGTCGATGCCTCAAAAAAAGTAGGCGCTTACGACTTTATCCACAGGCTTCCTGATGGTTTTGAACATCAGGTACAGGAGCGCGGGGCGACTTTATCTTCAGGACAGGCACAGCTGGTATCCTTCGTACGGGCCTTGGTACACGACCCGAAGATCCTTATCCTGGACGAGGCGACATCTTCGATCGATACCGAGACCGAGCAGCTAATACAATCGGCTATCAACAACATGATGGAAGGCCGTACAGCCATTGTCATTGCTCATCGCCTTTCGACTATCCAAAAGGCAAATCAGATCATTGTCCTGGATAAAGGAGAAATCAAAGAGGCAGGTTCCCACCAACAATTACTGGCTATAGACGGCTATTACAAACGACTATACGACCTGCAATTCAACTCAGTGGGTATATAGAGAAAATCCCCTCCACTATTGCAGAGGGAATTCTCAGGTTATAAACGAAGAGAGAGAGAATCGTTTAAATTTTTAATTTGTGCCTAGACAACCTTTTTTAGTATTTAGAGCGAAAGAGAAAAAGGCGTCTAGGACTTCATATTTTTACTTCCTAACCCCCGGTTTCTTTCCTGGATAACTTCCTGAAAAATGCTTTGGACTTCAGAAATGTCAATAGCCCCACACATCCGATGACAAGCCATAAAAAGTCGACAACGAAAATATCGGTCTGTCGCTTGGCGACGGTATGCCATAGCCAACTATTTGTCACCAATCCATTGGTTATCGGCACACAAAATGCCAATATGCTACCCAATAGGAGTGTTTCCCTATTTGTGCGATTGATGTTTCTCCGAAGGATATAGTAGCAAGACAGGACAAGCCAACTATAGAAATAAACCGAATAAATGAATTTTTGATCAACATGCGGACTTACTTTAATCGCAATGAAAGTCAGCGCAGTAACTGGTAGCATGGACAGGCACGCAGCCATGAAGATATTGGCCACCCAAAAGTTAAATTTCCTTTTTCGTGGAAGCACATTATTCTTATCGCGGGCAACCAGCCAGATGAGAATTCCCGACGTAATAACCAGACAGCCCATTATTCCTAATATAAAATAGACCGTCTTAACCGGATAGCCCCCAAAGTCTCCAAAATGCAACCGGTAGAGGAGACTACGCACCTGATCTACATACGAAGCATCCGTCATCGGCGATTTTTCTTCCATCACTTTATTGTCGTGCACACGAATATGAAGCACCCCCGATCCAGCAAAACTTTTTGCGTAGCGTGGTTCCAGCTCCATTACAACGTGCATATTCGAGTCACCATAGTTTTTCACATGTATGCGGCGCATCTCACCATCCGGCCATTTTTGTTGTGCCAGATCAATGTAGTTGGCCAGCCTCACCTCACGATCCAAAGGTTTATAAAGATACTCTTGCTTTGTCGCTCTTGAATAACCCAGGTCCTGATACATTTTTTTACTATCGCCATCATAGAGAAGTTTTCCAAAGGGAATAGCAAGAACAGAATTGATAATTAAAAATATACCTGTTACAGCATATAAAAACTGAAATGGGAAGCCAATAACACCCAATGCCGTATGCATATCTGTCCATACCGTTTTCCATTTGCTGAAAGGACGAAAAACGAAGAAATTGGTGACCAATTTATCCCAGTGCAGAAGAAGCCCAGTTATCAAGGCAAACAAAAACAAGAACGACGTCAGCCCGGCAATAAAATAACCAAATGGGGCGATACCTACCCGAATAGGTACTTCATTAAGTTGGGCGAGAAAGTGTAAGCGATATAGAAATTCGCCCATATCGTAATTCGTGGAATAATCGCCGGCCTTCTTTTCGACAAAATCATAACTGAAGTATTTGGCGTCACCACCCCGACCACGGCGTCGTCCCTTCTTCTCCCCTTCCTTCTCCGGCTTCAACTTGGCAAGATTTTCCTTATTTAGAATACTATCGTTCGAAGCACTAATATTAACGTAAGCACCCAATCCCGAACGCTGTATATAGAAAGAAAGGTCTCTCCCCTGCAGATTGTAATCTCCACGTATCGAATCCAACAGCTTGTCGTAAGCTGCATTATCTGCTGAATGAGCTACATAAGATGTATTTTTCTGCCAGGCTGTAATTTCTTGTTTGAAAAAAGAAAACGAGCCGGTAAAGAAAATAACATACAGCAATGCACATATTACGATCCCACTGATGGTATGTGTATGAAAGAAAATATTATAGTTCCTGATATTCATTTTAGTGTTTTATCACAATTTCAAAAGATAGGGTAAGGCAAAGAGCAGGGTCAACAGGATATACAATCCCCAAATTTTCCATCCACTCTTCGCCAAAAATGCAAACAACAAGAGTATCGCCCACAAGATATATCCGGTAAACGCTGCCGTAATGACGACATTCTTCTTCTCAAAAATAAAGGTGAGCATAATATGGAATGACAACATAACCGTATATCCTCCGATAAAACCTGCTGTAATCTTTAAAAATCGTTGAAATGGACTACTCAAATATTTTTTATTTGCTGGCATCGTACAATCTGATAAAATTTAGAAAACAACGCATTCAAGAACTAAACTAAGAGCCAATACCATGACAAGGTGCTGCCACCGTAAATACTTGTAGGGATTCAGCAACACTACCACGCTCAGCATCGCCATGATATAGGCAAATAGAGCGAAAAAGCCTGATCCAAGTCCTTGGTCCCAAAGGACTATTGCCATCGTCACACCCCATATCCCTATACTCACACCACGGATCAAATTCTTCTGCCGGCTAAAATGTTCTAACCATTTCGGCCTGTTACCAAACTTTACTCTTCCACTAGAGTTGTAAAAGAGAAAAGAGGCAAACAGGATAACAAATAACAGGATCGTGTACATGATAAAAGGGCTATGTAATTAATCTAAATGCTCAATAGCAGTAATAGTACCTCC
>JBEBVG010000240.1:0-3322 GCA_040392845.1 Sphingobacterium sp.
AAAAAAATATGTATTTTTGCACCATCATCATGAATAAAAAAGTTGCTTTCTACACTCTTGGATGTAAATTGAATTTTTCGGAAACCTCTTCCATAGGCCGGATTTTCAAAGACGCAGGCTACGAAGCTACGCCGTTTCACAGCCGGGCAGATGTATATGTCATCAATACCTGCTCCGTGACGGATCATGCGGATAAAAAATGCAGAAAAGTAGTAAAAGAAGCGCTTAAATATTCGCCAAATGCATACATTACCATTGTAGGTTGCTATGCACAATTGAAGCCCAAAGAAATAGCGGATATCCCCGGTGTGGACATGGTGTTGGGAGCCGCTGAGAAGTTTAACATCATCGAACATATCAATGATTTAACAAAACACGAGAAGGCTATTATTCGTAACTCACCTATAGCGGAGATCAATCAGTTTGTTCCTGCTTTCTCCATAGGCGACCGTACACGTACTTTCCTGAAAGTTCAGGATGGCTGCGACTATTCCTGCACCTTCTGTACCATACCTCTGGCGCGTGGTGCCAGCCGCTCCGGCAAGATCGACGATATTGTACAGCAAGCCAGAGACATCGCGGCTTCAGGCGTTAAAGAGATTGTATTGACAGGAGTAAATATCGGTGATTTTGGTATCCGTGATGGCAAGCGGCAAGATAAGTTTATCGATTTGGTAACGGCTTTGGATGCTGTGGAAGGCATAGACCGGATTCGTATTTCTTCGATAGAGCCCAACTTGCTGTCGAATGAGATCATTGCCTTTGTCGCCCAGTCCAAACGATTTGTACCCCATTTTCACATGCCTTTACAATCAGGAAGTAACAAAGTATTGGCAAAAATGCGCCGCCGCTACAAGCGGGAATTGTATAGTGAGCGGGTAGCCAAAATAAAATCCCTGATGCCAAACTGCTGCATTGGTGTAGATGTCATCGTCGGTTTCCCGGGCGAAACACGTGAAGATTTTATAGATACCTATAATTATCTCAATGAAATGGACATTTCCTATCTTCATGTATTTACCTACTCCGAGCGGGAAAATACCATCGCCGCCCAAATGGAAGGTGCTATCCCGGGAGCACAACGCTCCGACCGCAGCAAGATGCTGCACATCCTTTCCGAGAAGAAACGCCGCGCCTTCTACGAACAAAATCTTGGCCGGATAGGCGAAGTATTATTTGAAAGCGATATCAAAGATGGTTACATGCACGGTTTTTCCAAAAACTATGTCAAAGTCCGTACGCCCTATGATCCGTTGTTAGTCAACGAGATTGTGCCCGTTAAATTCCTGACCATTTCGGACCATGGCGATGTGGACATCGAAGAATTGCCTGAAGTCCTGGTGCATTAATTTTACTTCACTGTCGCCAGCCAGCTCTCCGCCATAAGATTAGCTCCCGCAAGAGAGGTATGCACCCCATCACTCGTCCAATATGCTCCTGAATTCCTTTTCTCCGCTTCATCGAAGATCGATTGATAAGGAATGAATGCAGCTTTATACTCTTTGGCAATATCCCTGGACACCTGTTGATACTGTGCAAATTCCGGAAACCAGCTATCATCTACATGCTTGACATTTTTCACGGCAAAAGGCTCGCCAATGATCAGTTGCACACCGGGAAGTGCCTGCAATGTTCTGTCCAGTAGCTTCCTGTACTGATCCCCATAAGCTTGTGCCGAACCTTCATATTTTCCGTTACGCTTATGCCAGTAATCATTTACACCGATAAGAATACTCAATATATTCGGTTTGAGGTCCAGACAATCTGCCTGCCAGCGCTCATCAAGCTGAGGCACCTTATTCCCACTTATTCCCTTGTTATAGATTTTAAGATTTTTATCTGCAAATTTGTTGAGAAGTACACTTGCCGCTATCATCGCATAGCCTCTCCCCATACCGGCGATATCATTAGGTACAGCAGCATCGCGGTTTCGACTTGCATCTGTGATCGAATCCCCTTGAAATAAAATAATATCGTTTGCTTTAATTGCTATTTTAGCGTTTTTTGTGGTCAAACTTTCTGCCTTTAATAAGGAACCGCTTGCCAATGTCGCACCGATAGAAAGTGCCGATTGTTTTAAAAATAGTCGTCTATTGCTCATTTGAATAGGTTTAGAAACTAAAGGTAGAGAAACTAACAGAATTTATCAATAGCAGTTCGGATAATTTGGCAGGCTTCGGTTATCTGCTCCTTCGAGATTGTCAATGGTGGTGCTATACGCAAAGCTGTCTCACAGTGCAGATACCAGTCGATCATCAGTCCCTGTTCTGCACAACTCTTGCTTACCTGATAAACCTGCTCAAAACTTTCCAATTGAAGACACATCATTAGTCCCATACCGCGGATTTCCTTAATCTTAGGATGATCCAGCTCCTTCCTGAACAAAGCAGCTTTTACATCGACAGCATCCATCAACTTTTCGTTCAGGATGACCTGTAGCGAAGCCAGAGCAGCAGCACACGATACGGGATGACCTCCAAAAGTAGTGATATGGCCAAGTATAGGATTACTTTTTATGACATCCATAATAGGTTTAGGCGCTACAAAAGCTCCTAAAGGCATCCCTCCACCTATGCCCTTCGCCAATAATAATATATCCGGTACGATCTCAAAATGTTCAAAAGCAAAGAGTTTTCCCGTCCTGCCAAAACCCGTTTGTATCTCATCAAAGACTAATAAGGCACCCGTTTCATCACAGCGCCGACGTAATGCCTGCATATACGCTTTATCGGGCACACGCACCCCCGCTTCTCCCTGAATAGCCTCGATGACGACTGCCGCCGTTTCCGTTGTAATGTGTTCCAGGTCAGCAAGATTATTGAAATCAATAAAATCTATTTCCGGCAAGAGCGGTGCATAGGCCACCCGGAACTCCGCATTTCCTATCAGACTCAAAGCCCCTTGTGTACTGCCATGGTATGCATTATTTGCGGCGAAGATTTGTCTTCGCCCGGTATATTTCTTAGCAATTTTCATGGCACCTTCCACAGCTTCCGTACCGGAGTTTGTCAGATAAACCGATCCGAACGCCGAAGGCAGTGTCGCCAATAAAGCCGTAGCAAACTGCACCTGCGGTGCCTGTACAAACTCACCATATACCGTAACATGTAGGTATTTTTCCAATTGCTGTTGTATAGCCTCCAGCACCGTGGGATGACGATGACCTATATTGCTGACATTAAATCCCGAGACAAGATCCAGATAACGCTGCCCTTCCGGCCCATACAAATATACCCCTTCCGCTCTATCTACCTCGACCAACCTGGGACTATCGGAAGTCTGTGCCGTATTACGCAAAAAAAGTTCTCTATTACTAAGCATG
>JBEBVG010000241.1:0-3300 GCA_040392845.1 Sphingobacterium sp.
GGGTATAAATATTATTGGATACCTTATTTATGGGCAAAAGGTTATGACAAAACCCATGAACTGGGGTTTGATGTCGCTTGGCAACAACCGAACTACTTTTTTAAAAAATGTAATCTTGCTCCTACAAACCGGATGGATTACGTTTGCAGACACGCTAAGAATAAGAAAATGGGACTAATGGTCGAACTTAATAATGATATCGAACACGTGTTTTTTCAGATGCGATGTATGGAATATCTGGATGCCTTTAAGAAAAATGGTGTGTTGGACAAAGCTACGATGACCTATTACCAAGACTATGACACCTTCTTTAGAATGTCTACTTCCACCAACGGAACTGTTAGGGGGCTGTATGATCGGCTTTGTGACATTGTTGACGCCAGACAAAAAAAGGCCGATGCAATTTTTAGAAAAAATAAATCTTATACGAATGATTAATGGTATGAAAAGAAATGTATTAATACCTGTCTTATATGGAATGTTATCCATGTTGTTGGTGTCCTGTTCCAAAAATGAACCAAGGGAATTGCTGAAAGTGACAAATTACCAGTTCACTTTTAATGATTATTCGACCTTACCCGGATCTTCGTTTGCGTATGCCAACCAATACTTTACTCCTCAGCATCCAGCGAAGGAATATATTGCGGATTGGCTATTTGGTAGATATTATACGGTGGCGGAGGGATCTACTGCGCTTGTATCCTACCGATACCGGGATTACGATCATCCGGAGTCATTAAATAAACTTTCCCAGACAGTGAAGGTTTTTGCACCCAATGATTATAAGGTAGTCTGGGGTGAGGTATATGCAGATTTTTTCACACCATCCATGACGCCGGAACAAGAGATCCCTAAAATTTTGGCCGCGCAAGGGCAAGCAGAAGAAGGCGATTTTAAGGTGGTGCAATACCAGTACTCTGCCGTCGAAGCCACAATAGTCCCAAATAAGGAAGTGGTTTATCTTTCCGAAGATTTCAACACTGTAGGGGGGAATGATTGGGCACAGCTCAGTTATACGGGTTGGTATAATCAAGATGTTTCCGGTATTGGTATCAGGTGGAGAATTCGGGTAGCTGGTGCTAACAGAATTCCAACAGGATATTCCCGTGATCGTCGGGGGGCGGATAGCTGGTTAATTAATGCCAATAGTGTCGATCTGGGTGCAGCACGGAATCCTAACCTCTCTTTCACCTATGGTATAGGGTATTTTGTACAAAATCAACCATCAGAAAGCTTTGATTGTCTAACAGTCAATCTTACAAGTTCTTTTAACGGTACAAACCCTGCACTCAGCACATGGAAGGACGTGAGTGAAGTGTCGGGCATCCGGAATGTGACTCCTGCATCTGGTTATCCGGGCACCTCTACCTATACGGTTAACCTGGCAGAATTTGTTGGGGGGAATGTGCATGTGGGTTTTCGTTATTATTTGCCGACACGATCTGCTAACTATGCGATGGCCCCATTATACTATGTGGACAATATTAAGATATCAGAAAAATTGGATGTCGCGGAGGTGCCTGCGACAGAAAAGAAATATGGATTATTTGTATACAAGGATTACCAATGGGAGGCTGTGGACGATAGTTTTTATATTCTTCAGGATGTGGACTACCTCAGTATAAATATGCCTACACTGAACGCAGTACAAGCTGCACAACATTTGCCTCTCTTTCTTGATTCTAAATTTTCATCGGCGAATGTCGGGGACATGATAACAGTTGTGTACAAGAGAAATGAAAATGATACTGCGGCAAGTCAATTCGAATATACCGAATCGGGCTGGAAAAGTGCAGGCCGTGATATTGAAACAAAGGTCGATAGATATATTTTTACTGATGCCACGAAATGGGCCTACGATTCGACAAATTAATTAATGATATAGATTAACTGAATATGAGGAGCAATATATACATCATCTTGGCTTTATTTACCGGAATAATCTATTCCTGTAAGGATAAGGCGGACCTTTTTGAGGACTTAACGCCTATACGGAGTGACAAAAACATCGCATTTGTAGAATATGGGCTATTGCCTGCAAATACTCCACCTGAGCGGATGAAATATTTTTCGCCCGAATTTCCAGCCAGGGATTTTCTGCCAGATTGGCTTGCTGGAAAAATAGTGAATGCGGCTGCAGGCTCTACAGCTCGAGTTTCCTATGACTTTAAGAGCGTGGACAGACCAGAGGATTTGCAGAAGCTGGAGCAGGATATTACGGAATTGGGTACGGAAGATTATAAATCTGTCTGGGGGATGCCTTTTGTGAACGCGCTGACCCCAGCCAAGTCTCCTGCGGCAGAATTACCTGTATTGTTGAAAGCAAAATATCCGGCAGCGGTAGAAGGCGATTTTCGAATCGTAGGGTATGATTACTCGTCAACGGAACCAATCACTACGACGAATACAGAAATAAATTATCTCCAGGAAGGATTTAGTACGGCCAATGCGGCAATCGATAATGTGGGGTGGTATAATCTGTCGACGACCACGGGAAGAAGATGGTACTTGAGATCATTTTCGGGTCTGGTACGTGCGATAATGACTGCAAATGGAATATGGAACCCCGATTTAAAAATGGATGCCTGGCTGATATCAAAAGAAATGGATCTCTCTCAGGCAGTAGACCCAAAGTTTACTTTTGATATTGCGGTAGGTTATTTTACCAATCATTTTATTAAGGTGTTGATATCGTCGGATTATGAAGGCGGAGATCCACGTCAAAGCACTTGGGATGACGTTACGGGTCGGTTTAACATCCCTCGCGAAGGTCCGGAGAGCTATGGAACATTGAATTCGGCAGGAGAAATAGGGCTAGGGGCATATGCCGGTAAGAAGGTACACATAGCCTTTAGGTACGAAGGACAATTAGATCTGGATCTCAACAGGTCTACTGTATACGAACTTGACAACGTCCTTGTCCGTGAAGTTGGAAATATTACGACAGTACAATCTAAGGAAAAAAGATATGATTTGTATAAATATGGAGGGGATGACTGGACTTTGGCAGATCCCAACTCGATTTATGTCCTGCAGGGAAGTGATTACACTGCACTTAATGTACAAAACATAGATATGGGGAGTGCTGAAAAGGTGTTAGTTCCGTTCCTTCGATCGAAATTTGCTGGTGCAACGGAAGGGATGCAGAAAACTATCGTCTATAAAACAGGAAATTTAAGAGTATCTGCGGATGAATTTACATTTGATGGTCGAACTTGGAAACAGTCTTCGCCCAAGGCTCTCGAAGTCCGTACAGATAAATATGTTTATGACGGTAATAAATGGAATTACGAAAATGAG
>JBEBVG010000242.1:0-3296 GCA_040392845.1 Sphingobacterium sp.
GTATACAAAACTATAATTAGAAACGCGGTTCTTTGAAAAAGGCCGCGTTTTCTTTATTTTTGAACCACTTATTCGGACCATCATGAATCCACGCTATATATTAACGGATACCCACACACATTTTTACTACAATGTCCATACCGTGAAGATAGCAGAGCAGATGCAACGATGTCACGACAACCATATCTACCGTTTGTTTCTCCCCAATGTCGACAGCGACTCCATACAGCAAGTCCTGGATACAGTAGATAGCTATCCCGACTATTGCTTTCCCATGCTCGGTTTACATCCCTGCAGCGTAAAAGAAAACTACAAGGACGAACTTCATCGTATCGAAACAGCAATTTCGTCACACAGAATCTATGCCATTGGGGAAATCGGTCTAGATCTCTACTGGGATAAAACGACATTAACCTGGCAAAAAGATGCCTTCCTCACCCAGATCAGTTGGGCTAAGGAGCTCGGCTTGCCTATCGACATCCATTGTCGGGAAGCATTTGACGAAATCTTTGCCCTGTTGGATTCGGTACAGGAAGACAGGCTATTCGGTATCTTCCATTGCTTCACGGGCAACCTGGAACAGGCACAACGGGCTATAGCCCTGGGTTTCAAATTAGGTATTGGCGGTGTCGTAACCTTTAAAAAATCAGGACTGGATGAGGTCGTCCGACAAATCGGACTGGAACACCTGGTGTTAGAGACTGATGCACCTTATCTAGCCCCCAGCCCATTTCGTGGAAAAGAAAATGAAAGCTCTTATTTACATTATATTGCGCAAAAGATAGCCGATATCCATCAGGTCAGCATAGAAGAGGTCGCACAAATAACCACCCAAAATTCGAAAGAAATATTTGGTATATAGTTTTATGAAGAATATTTTTATCATATACACCGGAGGTACCATAGGCATGGTACAAGATGAAAATGGCACCTTTGTACCTTTCGATTTTGATCTGATTCAGAAAAATATTCCGGATTTAAGCCGGGTAGATTATCAGCTGACGGTACACTCTTTCGAACCGATCATTGATTCCTCCAATATGACACCGGCAATCTGGCTTCAAATGGCACAATTGATCCGGGATAATTATGACCGTTGCGATGGGTTTCTCATCCTGCATGGATCTGATACCATGGCCTTCACCGCTTCCGTGTTAAGCTTTCTCCTGGAGGGCTTGCAAAAGCCGGTCATCTTATCCGGGTCTCAGCTCCCTATTGGTGAAATCCGTACAGATGCACGCGAGAACATGATGACAGCCCTCGAAATCGCCTCCACGAAACATAATGGCACCTCCGTCATTCAGGAAGTATGTATTCTATTTGACAATAAGCTCTTCCGGGGCAACCGGTCCTTCAAATACAACTCAGCGAAGTTCGAAGCCTTCCGTTCGCCCAATTATCCTGTATTGGCCGAGGCTGGCATCCATATTAAATACAACTTTGATGCGTTGGTGAACAATGAACAGGAGAAGCTTATTTTTCACGATAAGCTAGATAACCGTGTAGGCGTCTTGAAACTATTCCCGGGCATGCGCCTGGAGACTATTCAGGCTATATTGGAATCAGATGTACGTTCCATCGTCATGGAGACTTTCGGCTCAGGCAATACGACGACAGACCCCAAATTTTTACGCCTCCTTAAACAAGCTATCGACCGTGGAAAAATTATTTTGAATATTTCACAATGCAAAGTAGGTTCGGTAGAATTAGGTCGATACGAAACAAGCCAGGGCCTCAAGGAAATAGGCGTATGTAATGGGTATGATATGACTTTCGAAGCTGCAATCACTAAGCTGATGTACCTGCAGGGAGAATACCAGGATCAGAAATCTGTAGCATTTTGGGTCGAAAAAGATATTCGTGGTGAACTGACCATTAATGATTGATTTTTTTTAACTAACTTTAAAGTTCAATCGTAGAAAAGGTAGAACCTAAAGAATGATGTGCCTTATAGATTATATTATTGTTAAGAATGCAATTGGCTGTATACAATATATACCGATTACAGTAGCTTTGTAAAACAAAAGTTCCGATGAAAGATCCTCATTTGATATATGAACTACAACAAGGCAACGAAATTGCTTTGCGGACAGTTTTCAAATTGTATGGAAATTCATTGCTGTATCTTGCCCACCAACTCACCAAAAATAAGCAGGCTGCAGAAGAGATCGTCAATGACATTTTTTTAAAAGTATGGGATTTGCGCGCCAACTTTGAAACACAATCTAAATTACAGGCGTTCCTCTATATCGCAACAAAAAATGCATGTTATAGCTTCCTCAAAAAGCCTATCCAACAGCTGCGTATGGAGAATATCGAAGATCAATTTGATCTTATTTACCAGGATCAGGATATCTTCAAAACAATCATAAAAGCAGAATTATTCGAAAAAATTCTCCAGGAAGTCTCAAAATTGCCTGCCCGGCAACGCGAAATATTTTATATGACCTATGTAGAAGACTATACGGTAGAGGAGATATGTCAAAAACTTGCGCTTCATCCAAATGCTGTATATGCGAATAAGTCAAGAGCATTGACAGCATTAAAAAATGCATTGCGGGTTTATGATCCTGATCTCAGCATTTCCACTATTATCCTGCTGCTCCTCATAAAATAGTCAATTCTTAAAAAAAGTTAAATTTCTTTGTAAGGTTTTCGGGAAAATAATGTTTCTATCATGTTTTGTACCACAAACGAATAAACATGAAGAATATCGATTCTATTGTAACCTTGCTCAAACAGTATATGGGAGGTGAAATCAGCCCCACCACCAATCCCGAATTGCAACGTCTAATAGAACAATATCCGATAATTACCGACATCATGAAAGAGGTGAAAGATGAGGAAGCTCTTCGAAAATCCCTTTCCAGCTATATCCTATATACTGAAAAAGAACTTCTTCAGATCGAAGACAATATTATCGCACAGATACACGCGCAACGTCCGTCTACAGCTTCATCTATACGGACTGTAGGTAGAAGCTTATGGAAATCACTACTTACCGCAGCAGCCGCGATTATTTTTGTATTTCTTACAGGCTACTGGCTGTGGAACACGTCTCCTTCTTCCAACAGGGAGCATACTACAGGAACGCACGCAATAGCTCCCGGCTCTAACCGGGCAACATTGACTTTCTCTGACGGCAAGACTATAGCACTGCAAGGTGATAAATCTGGAATAATAATCGACGATGACATTGCCTATCAAGATGGTACCAGGGTTTTATCCGACCAACAGGAGAAGATAACAGACAGGAGCATGTTGCTGACTACGCCGCGCGGGGGACAATATTTCGT
>JBEBVG010000243.1:0-3249 GCA_040392845.1 Sphingobacterium sp.
CCTGATTTTAATCTCATGTTCCTGTAGTGCCGTATTATTGAAAGATTGGGCCATTTCATAAATAGAAAGGTCGACATGCATGAGTGAATAATCCTGATCGACATAGACGCTTTTAAAACCTGACCGGAATAATTCTCCTTCATCCGGCTCCAGTTGTCCGAGCATCAGCTTTATCAACGTCGTCTTGCCTGAACCGTTAGCGCCTTCCAAGGCTATCCTATCGCCATGTTTAATTCGGAAATCCAGATTTGTTGACCAGAGTAGATCCCCATTGATTTCGATATTCATGCCCCGGGCTTCGATCAAGGTCTTGCCTATATGTAGGTCGGAGCTGCTAAAGCCAAAACGCATCTGATCAATATCCGATAAGTGTGACCGTAAGTCCTGAAGTGTCTGTTCTATGCCTGCTAACTTGTCCTGATGCACCGATTTCAATTTTGAGGTACTACCCTCAGCCTTATTCCGAAGCCCATTCATCACAATCTTCGGAAGCCCCGCTTTTTCCTGTTTTTTCTTTCCCCGTGCATTTAGTCTCTGCTGCCTTTCTGCAGCCTCCCTCTCCTTTTCCCTAGCCTTCTGTAACTCCTTTTGCCGGGTCTTGATATTTGAATCCAAGCTTTTCTTCTCTATATCTTTCTGTGTGCTAAAGAATTCATAATTGCCGCCATATAAGAAAATACCATTTTTACGGAGCTCGGCGATAGCAGGGATCCGATTCAGCAAATTCCGATCGTGACTTACCAGTAACAGCGTTTTATTGGTGTTTTCCACGAAATCATATAGTAGCCTTCGCCCTTCCATATCCAGATGGTTACTAGGTTCATCCATCAATATGATATCGGGCTCATGAATAGCGATGCCGGCAAGAAATACTTTCGTCTTTTGGCCACCACTCAACGTCCCCAACTTCTGATGTAAGGAGATATCGTGCAGGCTCCAGTCGGCCAAAGCCTGATGGCTCCGATCTTCAATCGTCCAATCGTCATCTAGTATATCTAAGTTTTGCTCGGTTACCTGACCCGCTACTATTTCCTCAAAAGCCTTCAATTTGCTATCAACACCTAAGACCTGGGCGACAGTTGAGTCGTAATGTTGCTCCAACAATTGTGGTATATAATAAGGCTTCGAGTCTCGGCTCAGCTGGCCGGCAGAAAGTATAAGCTCGCCGGCGATGATTTTTAATAAAGTAGACTTGCCTGTACCATTGTTACCGATTAAGGCTACTTTGTCCTTCGGATTCACGGCCAGGTTAATATCCTGAAATAAAACTTCCTTATTGGGGTGTATGTATGTTGCTTTTTGTAAAATAATCATGATTTCTTTCGCTTAGTAGTAAAACAATTGTTCAGCACTGAGGTGTAATTGTGCCTAACATATATGCGTAAAGAAATCAGCTCTTACATACAATTCGATTTGTGTGAAGCAAAGATACAAAAAAATGCCTTTACTTTGTAATCATATGGGTGACTTAAAATAATAACAGCACGATGGAATATACATTTAGAAAGGCAAAAGCAGAAGAACAGGACCAAATCTGGGCTATCTTGAAAGGAGCTATTCAACGAAGAAAGGAAGAGGGAAGCGACCAATGGCAGGATGGCTATCCCAATCCATCGGTTGTAAAAAATGATATTGACAAGGAAGTTGGCTTTGTGCTCCTGGATCAGGATAAGGTTGTGGGGTATTGTGCTGTATTAATTAACGATGAACCACAATATACAGACATTGAAGGCAAATGGCTGAGCGATGGTGATTTTGTTGTCATACATCGTGTGGCTATATCGAACAAGTATCTGGGACAGGGTTTAGCCCAAAGAATACTTCAACATATCGAAGGCTATGCCTTAGAAAATAATATTCACAGTATTAAGGCAGATACAAACTTTGACAATGCGGGCATGCTGCACATATTTGAAAAGGCTGGATACAAGTACTGTGGCAAGGTCATGCTGCGAGGTAAGCCGAGAAGAGCTTTTGAAAAGGTTTTACCGAACGTAGACATCGAAATTGCTACGTAACATGCGCACAAAGTGATTTGCGTTTGTCTTAAAGTGAAATGCGTTTGTTCCGACAACAACTCCTTTTATTCCAAAAGCATTTGACTATGAGCCGCTGTCTTTACCCTTTCGTGTCCACAATTCACACATTGTAACGACATCAACCCTCATTTTGACAAAAACATTACACTTTATTACGAACTCAATACACAAGTTTACGCGCAGTATACACGATACCATAAACCAGAATTACTTTATAATAAAAATATTAGCTAATAATGTAAATTGAGGTTTCTTTTTAAGTATGTTACGTAGCAATTATATAATGTAAGTTGTGTTTGTCTCCCTGTATATGGTGTCTATGGCTTTATAATAGCTGTTTGCTGTTAAAGCATCACGATCACCGACATCCACAGTTGTGTTCGGCACAAAGAATAACCTTCGCACCTCACGAGCAGGTCACTTCTGCACGATGGGTTTTGCTTTAGTCATGATGTATGGTCTGTTTGGTACATATGCAATGATGTAACCAAGAGAAGCAATTGCATCTATGTTGTCTAAAACACATACTAAAACAGAACGTCTTTGGGCTAAAAGAATAAAAGAGGTAATTTTACAGCTTAAAAACCGACGATAGTGGGAGCAAAAATAGAATGCCATGAAGTATATACGAGCCAAAGCCAATTTTTTTCGGTATGCGGATGAAAAGCTGGTTGTTGCTGCAGCACGGATCATCCAATGCATGAAGGAGTCTGACATTTTCACACAACCGACTCCCCCGCTATCGGAATTGGAAGATGCTTATGCGGATTATTACCAAAAAGTGATTGATGCTAAAGGGAGAAACAGGGAGAAAGCGGCATTAAAACGAGAAAGCAAACGGAGGCTGTCCGATATACTTCAGAAAATGGTTTTCTATGTCAATATGGTAAGTGATGGCAGTCTATCCAAATTATATAGTTCGGGATTTCCTGTGCTGGCGAAAAAAAACACCGGCACGATTCCTGACACCCCTACAGGTGCATTTGTCAAAGGCGGCCGAAGAAGCGGTGAAGTCGCGTTTGGATTTAAACCGGTGGGCCGGGATATGCTATATGATTATTGCTTTGCGACAAACGTAGATCGTCGCGGCAAGCCACGCTGGGAGGAAATACATACAACGACACGCTCCTTTACGGCGTACCAAGATGGGTTTGTACCCGGGCAATACATTTATTTTCGGGTCAGAGCCCGGAATAAACATGGCTATAGC
>JBEBVG010000244.1:0-3199 GCA_040392845.1 Sphingobacterium sp.
GGTGCTAGGGTGCCAATCCAATACGACATCTACATCTTTGTAAAAACCATCACGAGCGAGGTAAACCTTACCGCCTCCACCTTCTTCGGCGGGCGAGCCAAACACCTTGAGTGTGCCTTGGCGATCGTTACTTGCTAACCATTGCTTAATGGCTACTGCGCCCGCTACAGATCCAGTTCCCAATAGATTATGGCCACAGGCGTGTCCACTACCATCTTTTGACAACGGACTTCGATAGGGGACTGTATCCTGTGATAATCCCGGTAAGGCGTCAAACTCCGCTGAAATACCGATAACGGGGCTGCCGCTACCGTATGTAGCGATAAAAGCGGTTGGCATACCGGCTACCCCTGTTTCAATTGTAAATCCGTGTTCCTTCAGATGGTTCTGTAAAATGTTTGAACTTTTGGTTTCTAAAAAGCCCAATTCCGGAATAGACCATATTTGTTTTTGCAGGTGATCATATGTATAGAAGGAACGATCAAGGTACTCAAGGGGTAAGTTAGTACGTTTCTGAGCCAACAGCGTTAAAGGCATTAATGCTACGACCAACCAGAGTCTTTGCTTTCTCATAATAATTTAGTATTATATTGTAAATAAATATTTAATTTTCTTTGTCATAGTTCTCTACAAGTTCCGCTTGGATCAGACCCTTAATTCCAATACTATTATGCATATTTATATACGATAAAAAGTGGGCGGTAAAACGGTCAAGTTCTTTTAGATCTCCAAATATTTCGGTATTGTTTAAAAAAAGAAGTGGATTTTCGCTCTTTTCAGCTTGCGCAACACATTGCAATAAGATTTCCGCCATCTCATCTTGAACATGTGAGGGATTGGCAAGATTCAATTTAAGATATTGATACCAACAAGCCGTGATAAACGCTGCAATGCGGATGGGTCCTCCTTGCCGAAGTTGATCCAAAATGACCGGAAGGATAAATTTTGGAAACTTGGCCGAGCTACCGGAAATAATCCGAGCTACCTCATCTTTGATAAACGGATTTCTAAACCGTTCGATCAGAATATTTTTGTATTTGCGTAGGTCAACACCCTGTATATCATCCAGTGTTGGTGTCACCTCCTCATCCATATACTTGTTCAGTAAACCAACTATTAATGGATCTGTAGCACTTTCATGGATATATTGGTATCCCATTAGATACCCTGTTAGGCCTACCAGTGTATGCCCGCCATTCAGCAGACGAATCTTCATTTTTTCGTATGGAGTGACATCCGGTACGAGTTGTCCTCCTACCATTTCCCATTCCGGTCTACCTGCTGCATAAGAATCTTCAATAATCCACTGGGAGAAAGATTCGCATATTACCGGCCAGCCGTCAGTTAGTCCGAAATTTTCGGCAAGGGTTGTTCTGAGACGATCACTGGTGACCGGCGTGATTCGATCTACCATGCTATTAGGGAAAGTCACATGTTCATCTAGCCAATCAAGCATTTCCGGATCGGCCTTGTCTATAAAAGCAGACAACATCTTCCGGGTAATATCACCATTGTGCTCTATATTGTCACACGACTGAATTGTTACCCCACCTATTCCCTGTGCACGTCTCTCTTTCAGTGCAGCGTAGAGATAACCGAATACTGTCCTGGGTTGCTGGGGATTCTGAAGATCCCATAAAACTTCCTCATTTTGCCAGTTGAAACTTCCATCAGAAGTAAAATTATATCCCCCTTCAGTGATGGTAAGCGTAATTATCCGGATCGACTTCTCGGCCATCTTACAAATAACTGCAGAAGGGTTTTCAGGCGCATATAGTAGTTCGACAATTGATCCAATCACCTGTGCGGAAAAATCACCATCAGCATCTGGTATCATCAACGTATACAATCCATCCTGTTCCGACAATACATCGTAAATCTTCCGATCGGATTTCAGCAAAGCAACCCCACAAATACCCCAATCCGCTGCCATCTTCTTTTGCAATAAACAATCAACGAAATAAGCTTGATGGGCCCGGTGAAATCCCCCGATTCCGATATGTACGATACCCGCCTTGACTTTCTGGCGCGTATACGTAGGCACGTGGATACGAGCAGGTAATGCGGCAAGGTTTTTAGCATTTAATTGTATCTGGTTGCTCATTTTGACGATTTTTTATGTGGTGCACTTGAATTGTGCGCAATAATCTGTGTTCCTAAAACAATACTCTTTGCAAAACGATTCCCATTGATCAGAGAAATTAACATTTCGACCGACTCACTCCCAATCTGTTGCAAAGGTTGCTTTACAAAAGTGATACTGGTATTAAAAATCTTATACGCATCGGCTTCATCAAAGCAAATGATACCCATTTCTTCCGGCACTTTGATATTGTGCTTTACTAACACCGCTAGCCCCTCCATTGCGATTTTATTCGTAGAGAAATAAACCAGATCGATTCCATCTTTCAGCAGGCTGAGCATCTGGCTCTCAATTTCTTCAGAAAGCACTTCTTCTTTTATTTCGATAACTTCTGGACTTTTTATCTCCAACAGTTCCATTGATGCATTTTTAAAGCCCATGGCCCGTTCCTGCATATGGAATAGATCCGCGCTTAACGTCACCATAGCAGGTTTTTTATAACCGTTTGCGACAAGGTGTTCTACTACAGCATACGAAGCCTGATAATTGTTAATACCAACGGTGTTGATATCTGATACGCTCGGGAAATATCGGTCAATCAGTACAAAAGGAATATGATGATCTCTTAAGTAAACTAATGTATCCGCTGTGCCTTTGGGAGCGGCCAGAATAATTCCGTCCACTTGCCTGCTCAGCATTACTTGGACTAAATCTTTAAATTTATCAGTACTTTCATCTGTACTGCCAAAAATCACATTGTAATTATGCTTCTTTGATTCATCTTCTATATATCGAACGATATTTGAATAAAATAAATTAGAAATATCAGCAATGATTAGCCCAATGGTCAAGGTTTTATACTTCCGTAAGCTTTTGGCGATATAGTTTGGAAAGTAGTTCAGCTGCTTGGCCATTTCCTTAATACGGACTGCCTTTTCTTCACTGATCCTCCCCTCATATTTATTATTCAAAACATAAGAAACCACTGCTGTAGAGACCTGTAGTTCATTTGCGATATCCTTTAAAGAGATCCTCTTTCTCATGTTTATTTAACCTTGGTTATTGCAGTTAATCGATTAACTAATTTCTATCTATTAATTCTAACTATATGTCCCA
>JBEBVG010000245.1:0-3122 GCA_040392845.1 Sphingobacterium sp.
TTGGGTGAATTTGAGCAGGGAAGATCTGTCATGGAGCAGATCAAAAAAAATTTTCCCAGTGAAAAAATTATCATTACTTTTTATTCCCCTTCGGGTTATGAAATAAGAAAAAACACACCTTTGGCGGACTATGTCTTTTATCTACCAGAAGATACTGCCGTACATGCGCGTAAATTTTTGGATATCGTCAGCCCTAAATTTGCAGTATTTACCAAATACGAATATTGGTATCATTATTTCCATGAATTACAACAGCGACGCACCCCCTTATTGATGATCTCGGCCATTTTTAGGGAAGAGCAACTGTTTTTCAAACCTTACGGTGGCTTTTACCGTTCGATTTTGAAAAGGGTATCTTACTTTTTTACACAAAATATGGAGAGTGTGCACATGCTCAAATGGATTGGTATTACAAAGGCGGGGCTGGCGGGAGATACCCGTTTTGACCGCGTTGTCGAACTACCCAAACAGTTTCAGGAAATACCTGAGGTGCAGAAGTACGTGGGCAGCCATCCCGTATTGGTGGCCGGTAGCACATGGCAGCCGGATGAAGAATATCTACAGTCCCTAGCCCAACAGCATGCGCAATGGAAATTTATTCTTGCACCTCATGAAGTGAATAAGGAACATATTGACGCTTTATTACAGCTCTTTCCCTCGTCCGTATGTTTTTCCGAGCTAAAGACCTCCTCATCCGATGAAATCCAACGGGCACAGGTTCTTATCATTGACAATATCGGTATGCTTTCTTCGTTGTATCACTATGGTGACATGGCCTATATAGGTGGAGGGTTCGGAGTTGGCATCCACAATACTTTGGAAGCCGCTGCCTATGGCATTCCTGTTATTTTTGGCCCTAAATACGAGAAATTCCAAGAAGCCATAGATCTGTTGGTATTAGGTGCGGGGTTCTCCATCGGTAGTGCAGAAGAATTGCAACGCTTGTTTGAAGCACTTTTGGATGAAGAAAAAAGAAAAGAGGCGGGCCATGCAGCAGCCAATTACGTGCAACAGCGAGCCGGAGCGACACAGATTATCATGAAGTATCTGGAAACCGAAAAGTTGCTTAATCTACAGGAAGAAGTTAAACGGTAAATAGCCCGCTGATAATATGATCAGCTATAATTTTCCCCTGTTTGCTCAAAACAAGTGAGGTATTATCCAACACGAGGTGGCCACCTGATATAAACGATTGCGCTTCGGCTAACATGTTATTCAAAGCATCCTTTCCAAACTCATGCTCAAAATAAGACAAGTCTATCCCCCACATGGTACGCAGGGCAGTC
This sequence comes from Sphingobacterium sp., assembly GCA_040392845.1. Classification (GTDB taxonomy): domain Bacteria; phylum Bacteroidota; class Bacteroidia; order Sphingobacteriales; family Sphingobacteriaceae; genus Sphingobacterium. The sequence goes on from JBEBVG010000245.1 coordinate 1,287, forward strand.
ATGATATACTCGTTTGTCCGATCTTGCAAGGTGAGGTTCTCTGTCTCCTGAAAGGAAGTCCCATTTTGTATTGCTGAAATATACCGTGCATTGTTAGCGATATTCGAGCTCCGGGAGATGCCGTTAAACGAGTGTGCAGAAGGGCCTAAGCCCAGGTAATGCTTTCCTTTCCAATAATTCGTGTTGTGTCGAGCATACATCCCTCCTTTAGCAAAATTCGATATTTCGTAATGCTCAAAACCATTGCCGGTCAAAGTCTCAATAAGCATCAACATTTGCTCGGCACTTTGTTCATCATCTATCGGTGACGTTTTCCCCTGCCTTATAAAATGATCCAAAGCCGTTTTTTTTTCTACAGTCATGGCATAGGAAGAGACGTGTGGCACCTGAAATTCGATAAGCTTGGACATATTCGCGGCCCACTTTTCGTTGGTTAGCAAAGGATAACCATAAATCAAATCACAGGTAATATTTTCAAACCCCGCATCCTGGACCCGTTTAATAGACGCATCTGCCTCCTGGGCATTATGCGCACGGTTCATCCACCGTAGATCCTCTTCATAAAAAGACTGTATGCCAATGCTAAAACGATTAATAGGCGTAGTACGAGACGCCTTTACCTTATGTATATCCAGATCATCCGGATTAGCTTCCAGGGTAATTTCAGCGTCGGGAGTAAGCTCAAAATGCATAGCGACCTTATCGACCAGCCTTTGGATTTCGTCAGGCTGTAAAACAGAAGGTGTCCCACCACCAAAGTAAATACTCTGCACCGACCTGTCCTCCAGATAATCCGAGCGTAGCTCAATTTCCTTATGCAGGGCTGCAAGCATATCGTCTTTATACTTCAACGAAGTACTAAAATGAAAGTCACAATAATGACAAGCTTGCTTACAAAAAGGAATATGGAAATAAATCATCGTTACAGATTACATCAGCTCCATTTTAAACAATGTTGCAATATGGCTTTTTAACCGGTCTTTTACCTCGTCCATATCTAACTTCCTACCCAATTCGCGTTCTAACGATGTGACGTCCTTGTCGTCGATACCACAGGGAACAATATGGCCGAAATAGTCCAGGTTTGCGTTTACATTGAAGGCAAAGCCATGCATCGTTACCCAACGTGAAGCCCGCACCCCCATTGCACATATCTTACGTGCTTTTTCATTATCCGCATCCAGCCATACACCTGTGTAGCCCGGATAACGTCCAGCTTCGATACCGTACTCTGCTAAAGTCAATATAATAGCTTCTTCTAGCGTACGTAAATACAAATGGATATCGGTAAAAAAGTTGTCCAGGTCGAGGATAGGGTAACCGACGATCTGTCCCGGACCATGGTAGGTGATATCACCGCCCCGATTAATCTTGTAAAAAGTAGCTTCTTTCTCATTTAATCCTTCTTCATCCAACAGCAGATACTCTTCATGACCGCTTTTTCCTAGTGTATAAACATGGGGATGTTCCGTAAATATAAGGAAATTAGGTGTCGGGGATTGAGTATTATTTATCCTATTTGCATTTTTTATAGCTACAGTTTTTGCAAAGACTTCCTCTTGCCTGTTCCAGGCTTCCTGATAATCTACCAAACCCCAATCGATGTATTGTACCTTTTTATTCATATCGTAAAAACCCCTATAACCTTATATTAATACAACAAATTGTTATACGGATATCTTGCAGTGTGCAACTCAGAAATGATATCGTAGAGCTTTTGCTTAAATTCCTCGACATTCGTTCTTTCCGTCGCGGAAAGAAATATTGCAGGATCTGAATTTCTGGCCATCCATGATTTTCTGAAATCCTCCAAGGTGACTTTTATCTCTTCGCCGT